>NZ_JVVG01000022.1:0-13883 GCF_001053265.1 Carnobacterium sp. 1290_CSPC | reverse complement strand
GCTTGGTAGAGCACTTGGTTTGGGACCAAGGGGTCGCAGGTTCGAATCCTGTTTTCCCGACTAATGGGGTAGCTCAATAGGGCTATCTTTTTTTGATTTCGTGTATTCTAAAAAAGGTGCGAGACTTGGCGTTCAGACAGGAGTGGGATTAACCTTCCTATCTCGGCGTCGATGCTTGCGCCTTTTTTCATTTTCTGTATCTATAATAGTACTTTTGGCCTATGATTCTACCTTATAAAAAGTTTACAATACAAATTGAAGAAATACGTTATACTAAAGGTGATTAAAATTTCAGACAATAGCGTAGACTATTGAGGGGAGATTGGCTATGGATATGAATCGTAAACAATTCGTACAGCGGTTGATTCATTTACTGAATATTCTGGGTACGATTGCGACTGTAATCTTTATTATTTGGGCATGGCGGAACGGTTTGTTGGTAGATAAGGTGGCCTTTTTAAGGTTTATGGGCCACTTTGGGATTGCCGCACCGCTGATGTTTGTGGTGATTCAATTCATCCAAACGGTTGTGCCTGTCATACCTGGTTCGATTACCATCCCCCTTGGCGTATACATGTTTGGGAATGTCTGGGGCTTTATTTGGAACTTGATGCCCATTTTCCTAGGGTCCATATTCAACTTCTACTTAGCCCGCAAGTATGGCCGGAGTTTGGTCCATATGCTAGTGGGAGACAAGTACTATAATAAGGCCTTAAGTTGGCTGGATGACCGGTCGGGCTTTAAACGGGTCTTGATTTTAGGTTTGATTTTGCCCTTTATGCCGGCTGATGTGATTTGCTATGTGGCTGGTTTAACCAATTTGTCTCTGTCGCGTTTCGTTCAAGTCTTAGCAGTAGGGAAACCCATTACCATTTTGATTTACTCTTATTCAACCATCTTTTTAGTTGAATTAGTGAGTAAGTGGATATAGGAGTCTATGATGAAAATTTTATTGCACAGTGATATGAAGAAATCAATTCAACAAAGTGGGGTAGGACGCGCCCAGTTGCACCAGGAAATGGCCCTTGAATCTGCGGGCATTGCCTATACAACCAACTACAAGGATGACTTCGACATGGTTCATATCAATACCGTCTTTCCGCATTCCCTTGTCGTTGCCAAAAAGGCAAAAGCCGCTGGTAAACCTGTCATCTACCATGCCCACTCAACTATGGAAGATTTCAAGAATTCCTACACCTTTTCTAACCAAGCGTCACTCGGTTTTAAATACTGGCTCAACACCTGCTACAACTCGGCAGACCTGATCCTGACGCCAAGTCAGTATGCTAAAAACTTACTTGAAAAATATGATATCGATAAACCAATCCATGTCATTTCAAACGGGATTGACCTAGCTTATTGGCAAGCTAGCCAAGAAGAAGTGGCCAACATGCGGTCGCGGTTTAACCTGCGTCCAGACCAGAAAGTAGCCATTTCAGTGGGTCTACAAATTGAGCGTAAGGGGATTATCGAATTTGTCGAGTTGGCCAAGCAAATGCCAGAGGTTACATTTATTTGGTTTGGTTATTCAAATCCTTACGCCTTACCTAAAGATGTTAAAAAGGCCATTGCCATCAAGTTGCCCAATTTAATTTTTGCTGGCTATATCCCGCGTGACCAGGTCCGCGTGGCCTACCAAATGGCAGATGCCTATTTATTCATGACGCACGAGGAAACAGAAGGGATCGTCTTACTTGAAGCATTAGCTAGCAAGGTGAACACGATTGTATCTGATTTACCTGTCTTTGATTATTTAAAAGCCGGCCGTGATGTTTATAAAGCGAACTCACTTGAAGATTTTAAAATGCAATTGCAAGGTCTTTTAGACGGTGATTTAGCCAGTTTGAGTAAAAATGGTTACCAACAAGCCAGTTTAAAAAGTATTCAAAATATTGGTCAACAGTATATTTATGAGTACCAATATGCCGGTGCCTGTCAACTTGGAAAGCAAAGCGATAAGAAACTCAGCAAAATCTTTTCTTCAACTTTTAAAATATAATGACAAAATCTACTAAAAAATTGCAGACAAATTGACGGTCCAGTCTAACTTCAGACTTGGGTCGTCTTTTTCCGTAATATGTGCTTTTAAGGCCGCTATTTGTTATCATATGAAAATGATTGAAAAGGGGATAGATATGAAAGCAATTGGATTTGATTTAGACGATACCTTGTACAACCGATTAACCATCTATGAGGAAACCTACCGAGATATGCAGGCGACGGACCACCATCTAGACGTTGATTTTGAAACATTCAATCAAGTCTACGCTGAATTTTCCGAGCAAGAATATCAAGCCTTTATGGCTGGCAAAAAGACAGAAGCTGCCTTCAAAAATGACCGGGTCATTGAGACATACGCCCATTTCGGACATGCGATTGACCAAGCAACTGCTAAAGAATTCAACCAACTGAAGAATCACTATCAAGAACAATTAAGTTTGAGCGAAGACTTAGTAGCCTTGATGGAAGCAGCCTTGTCTAAGGGGATGGCCTTATTTGTCTTAACCAACGGGACGACAGAGGCTCAAATCGACAAATTGACCAACCTAGGCGTCGACCAATTAATCGACCGAGACAAATGGTATATTTCAGAAAGTATGGGCGGGTCAAAACCACAACGCAAGGTATTTGACGCCATTGCTGCTGATTTAAATGTTGCACCTCAAGAAATCTTGTTCGTCGGTGACGACTACCAAAATGATATCGAAGGGGCAATACAAGCCGGATGGCAAGCCATTCACTACAGTAAAACAGAAGTCCCAAACACAGTAGCCACCTGTACAACAGACGATTTCTTAGAAATGCGGACTTTGTTAGGGAATTTATAGGATCCAACTTGTCATGTCAGGTATCTTGATATGAGTGAGGGATTTCGGTAGAAAATATATCTAAAGAAACAAAGCGTTTTTAATTTATTATAAAGACAAAAAATGATGTGAACGATTCGATTTTTGAGAAAGCCAGCAAAAGCCTATATTTTGTTGGCTTTTTTATTTGGCATCTAATAAAACATAACTATCATAATATGTAAGATAATGTAACACGTTTTGTATTTTTGCGGAAATTTCATTGACAATTGATTGTATTTAGCACATGATAAAATACATATAAAATGATGAGAAAGTAAGAGGTGTTTTTTAATGATTGCATTTATGGGGTACGCCCTGATTGTTATTTTCATGTTTGTTATTATGCGTAAGAAGATGTCACCCTTCATTGGTTTGGTGTTCTTGCCACTGTTATGGGCGATAATTGGACAAGTCCTTAATTTGTGGCAAATTGATATTGGTCAAGCGGCTATGGATGGCTTGGGGACCACATCATCTACCGGGATTATGCTATTCTTCGCAATATATATGTTTACCATCATGATTGACGCAGGTCTATTCGATCCCTTGTCTAACGCGATGATTCGTTTTGCCAAAGGGGACCCCTTAAAAGTCGCCTTGGCAACTGTTGCCTTAACTGCCGCGGTCTCCTTAAATGGTGATGGGACGGCGACTATGATCATTGTCTGTACCGCTATGGTGCCAATTTACAAGAAACTAAATATGTCCATGCTAAACCTAGCTGTTTTAACCATGACGTCGCACTCAATAGTCAACTTACTACCTTGGGGTGGTCCAACTGCCCGTGCTATCGCTGTTATGGGGGTTGAAACCAATGATGTTATGCGTGGTTTAGTACCGATGATGGTAGCTGGTTTGATTTATATGTTTATCATCGCTTGGGTTTTTGGTTTACAAGAACGGAAGACGCTTGGTGTGGTCAACTTGTCTGAACAAGAAATGCAGGCCATGATGGTCATCGACGACCCAGAAACCCTTGAATTACGTCGACCTAAAAATGTCTGGATCAACTCAATTATCGTCCTTGTAGCCATTGCCTTATTGGTTGAAGGGTCTGTGCCTTCAGCGATTATCTTTATGCTAGGTACAGTGATCACCTTACTAGTCAACTATCCTAATCCTAAAGACCAGAAAGCGCGAATTGACAGCAACGCATCTGAAGCCAACCAGGTGGTTATGACCGTATTTGGTGCCGGTATTTTCATGGGGATTTTAAACGCGACCGGTATGTCAGATGCCATCGCCACATCCCTAATCGCTATCATCCCTGAGTCGTTAAGTGGTTTCTACGGTCTAATCGTAGCCATTATTTCAGCGCCAGGTACTTATTTCCTACATAACGATGCCTTCTACTACGGCATGATGCCTATCTTGTCAGAAGCCGGCTATGCTTACGGATTTACCCCGTTACAACTGACATTTGCGTCTCTAATCGGTCAATCTTTCCATTTGTTCAGCCCACTAGTACCTTTCTCATACGTACTACTTGGTTTAACAGGCGTGGAATGGGGCGACTGGCAGAAAAAAGGTTTGGTCGTATCACTTGGGATTTTCATTGTCTACGTGATTACTGCTGCCATCTTTGGTTTGTTACCCATTTTCCAATAATGACGAATCAATTAAAGCTATTATATTATCGACTTTAAAAGGAGTGGACTGAATGACGAACACACATACAATCGCCTTAATTCCTGGGGACGGGATTGGAAAAGAAATTACAGAAGCCGTTAAAGAGGTGGCAAAAGCCCTAGAAAGTCCAATTGCTTGGGATGAAGTGGTCGCTGGCCAAGACGCCATTGATGCCACGGGTGAACTGATTCCCAAAGCCGTTTACGACGCCATCGATACCCACAAGGTTGCCTTGAAAGGGCCCGTTGCAACGCCAATTGGGGAGGGGTTCAGATCGGTCAATGTATCGCTTAGAAAACATTATCAATTACATACAAACATCCGTCCAATCCGCGTATTAGGCCAAATTCCAGCCATACACCGGGATGTGGACATCGTCTTATTCCGGGAGAATACAGAAGATTTATACGCGGGTGTTGAAGCGCAAATTTCACCTGACGAAGCCCATTCCATCAAAATTATCACTAGAAAGGCCACAGAACGGATTGTTACAGCAGCTTTTGAGTATGCCGTAGCTAATGACCGCAAGACGGTGGCTATCGTCACTAAAGCCAACATTATGAAATTATCGGACGGCTTATTCCTAAAAGTCGCTCGCGAAATTGCCGCTAAATATCCGCAAATTGAAGCAACAGAAGTTTTAGTCGACAACATGGCCATGCAATTGGTTATGCGTCCTCAACAATACGATGTGGTCGTCACCGAAAACTTATACGGCGATATTTTATCTGATTTGATGGCCGGTTTAATTGGAGGTTTAGGATTAGTGCCAGGTGCCAATTTGGGCGACGATGTGGCGATATTTGAGGCCGTTCATGGCTCAGCACCAGATATTGCTGGTCAAGGTATTGCCAACCCGACAGCCATCTTATTAGCCTTTGCAGACCTACTAGACCATATTAGTTTACAGGCGGATGCCACTCGTTTGCGCGACGCTTTGAATACGGTCTTGTCCGATGCAGGTAACTTTACCCGAGACTTAGGCGGCGATTTAACAACAGCAGCCTTCACCGACAAGGTTATCGCAGCCTTAGCATAAGATGCGGTGACTTAACACAGTCTAATGATTTTGATTTGAAAAATGAGGCCAGCGCGCTTCAACTTGAGGGTGGCGTAAAGGAGTTGACCAGCAATTCCTTTGCGTTGCCTTTTTGTTATATAAATATGAGATATTTCAATTTTTTTTACAGCGTATAACGCTCCTTAAGATAAGTCTTCAAATCAGGTTCCACAAGTCAAACGCTTCCGACATTTCCAAAAATACGCTAAACACTTGCAGTGTTTATTCGGCTTTTGGTCTAGTGCGTCGAGTCTAAACGACTTTTGTCACACCTCCAATTACCAAGCTTTTGAATTGACTATTTGACTGCGGTTATCGTATGATATGATTAATTAGTCAAAGTTAGTCAAAATAAGAATCAGGCTTGAGGTGATGAATATGAAAAATAGAAATATGTCTGATATTATTGAATCTTATTTAAAGCAAATCTTACAACAAGAAGAGCATGTTGAGATTAGTCGTAGTGAAATCGCAGACCGATTTCAATGTGTCCCATCCCAAATCAATTACGTGATTAACACGCGATTTACCCCGCAAAAGGGTTATATTGTAGAAAGTAAACGTGGTGGGGGCGGATATATCCGCATTATGAAACTGGAAATTGTCGAAGAGGCTGAATTAATCGATGCTATGGTCGACCTTATCCATCAAAAAACGAGCTTACGTGATGCAACTGCCATCATTCAAAATTTATTAGTCAACGAGATTGTTACCGAAAATGAAGCGCAAATCATGCACTCAGCAGTCGACAAGGATGCCCTAGGTAAAATTGTTAACGCTGATGAAGTCCGGTCCTTAATATTAAGATCGATGCTTGTGAAGCTGAAATATAGGTAACCAGATAGGAGGACCTTATGAACGAAATTTATACAGAGAAAGCAAAACAGGCCTTATTGTTCGCCGCCGAAGAAGCCAAACAATTTCGTCATAAAGCCATTGGAACAGAACATTTGCTGCTAGGACTTTACCGTGAGCCCGAGGGTGTTGCGCATAACGTGTTAGTTGACCACTTGCCAAGTTACGAGGCTGTGAAAGAAGAAGTTGAATTTGTCATCGGATACGGTAAGGATGAAGTCCAAGACGCCCCCGTAGACTTGAATCGCGTGGTGTATTCACCGCGTTCAAGAAAAGTTTTATATATTGCAGGTGAAGAAGCGCAACGCCAACAAGTCACTTTAGTCGGCACAGAGCACATTTTGCTATCTTTAATCGCTGACCAAGTACTAGCTGTTCGAATTCTGAAAAACTTGGACGTGGATATCGAGAAATTACGTAAAGACATCTATCGTTCAATTGGCCAGCGTCCCCCAGTGCGCAACCGCAGCAACGAGAATAATAATAAACCATCAAACCACGGCAGCAAACGCCCACAAAGTGCAACGCCAACCTTAGACTCACTAACTAGAGACCTAACTGAGCAAGCACGTAATGGGCAGTTGGACCAAGTAATCGGCCGTAAGAAAGAGTTACGTCGCATCATGCAAGTCCTTAGCCGTCGAACTAAAAATAACCCTGTATTAGTAGGAGAACCAGGTGTTGGGAAAACAGCCATCGCTGAAGCAGTTGCCATCGCAGTTGCAAACAACGATGTCGTATCAACCTTAGCCAATAAACGTGTCGTATCTCTTGATGTCGGGTCCCTTGTCGCTGGGACGAAATACCGTGGGGAATTCGAAGACCGGGTTAAAAACTTACTAGAGGAAACGGAAAAAGCTGGTAATGTCATCTTATTCATTGACGAATTACATAGCTTAATCGGTGCCGGTGCAGCAGAAGGGGCTATTGATGCTTCTAACCTGATGAAACCAGCCTTAGCCCGTGGTCACCTACAAGTGATTGGTGCTACAACCTTAAATGAGTACCAAAAATATATCGAAAAAGATGCTGCTTTAGAACGTCGTTTCGCCAAAGTCCTAGTTGATGAACCAAGCGAAGCGGATGCTATTGAAATTCTTAAAGGTATCCGAAAAGATTATGAAAAATTCCATCGAGTGACGATTAAAGATGAGGCTATTGAAGCTGCTGTTCGCCTAGGTAACCGTTATATTGCTGATCGTTTCTTACCAGATAAAGCGATTGATATTATGGATGAAGCTGCAGCTACAGCGCGTTTAGACAATGGTGATAAAGATACTACCCAACAAACCATTGTAGGCATTCGTAAGCAATTAACTGATCTAGAAGAATTGAAGAAGCACTATGTAAATACCCAAGAATTTGAAAAAGCTGCTGGTGTTCACCAACAACAACAACGTTTAAGTCAAGAATTATTCGACCTACAAAACAACCCACAAGTTGTTCAAGATGAGCTGTTTGATATTGAAATTGACGGCCAAAACGTAGCGGATATTGTGGCTATGTGGACAGGTGTGCCAATGCAACAGCTTACGCAAACTGAAAACCAACAGCTGATTAATCTAGAAGACCATTTACACAAACGTGTTAAAGGTCAAGATGAAGCAGTGAGAAGTGTTGCCCGTGCTGTTCGTCGTGCGCGGTCTGGCATTAAAGACCCAAACCGTCCAATTGGTTCATTTATGTTCCTTGGACCAACAGGTGTTGGTAAAACTGAATTAGCCAAATCTCTAGCAGGTGAAATGTTTGGTTCAGACAACAATATCATCCGTTTAGACATGTCTGAATACATGGAAAAATACTCAACAAGTCGAATGATTGGTTCAGCACCAGGTTACGTTGGTTATGATGAAGGTGGTCAATTGACTGAACAAGTTCGTCAACACCCATACTCAGTGGTACTATTCGATGAGATTGAAAAAGCCCACCCGGATGTCTTCAATATGCTACTACAAGTCTTAGATGATGGTTATATTACGGACTCTAAAGGCCGTAAAGTAGACTTCCGTAACACAGTTATGATTATGACGTCTAACTTGGGAGCAACTGCCATCCGTGACGATAAAAACGTCGGATTCGGTGCCAAACAAGCCACAGATAGTCATGAAGAAATGGATAGTCGTATCCGTAAAGAATTGAAGTCTGTCTTCAGACCAGAGTTCTTAAACCGTGTGGATGAAATCATCGTCTTCCATACATTAGCGGAAGAGCAAATCGTTGAAATCGTACAGAAATTTACTACAGCCTTAACCAAACTATTAGCAGAGCAAGGTGTGAAACTACGTGTGACACAAGGCGCTAATAAAGAAATTGCAAGTAAAGGCTTTGATAAAGAGTACGGTGCACGTCCATTACGCCGTGTAATCCAGCAAAAAGTTGAAGACCCAATCGCTGAAATGTTAATCGCTGATAAGATAAGCGAAGGCGACGTTGTCACAGTCGGTGCCCGCCAAGGTGAATTATACATCCGTGTAAAACACCCAGATGGCCAAGAAGAAAGCAACGACGTCAAAGACTTGATTAGTGCAGGTCAATAAGCTTTCACAACAAGTCGTATGAAGCGGACTGTAACGTTGATACAGTCCGCTTTTTTAAATACTTTTGGAATGTCTCCTGATGAACGTGAATTAGGAGTAGCCACCAAAATTGTATGAAATTTAGCCTAATTTACTGGCTTGACCAGTAACCATATTATTTTCGCTGGTGTAGTGGATATGATATAATGTATATAATAATTATGGGGAGTGATATCATGGAACAATCAACTAAAAAAGGTTTAATTGCTTTAGGTGCAATTGCTGCAATCGCAGGTATTGCCGCTGTCGCATTATACCAAGAAGATAAAAACTCAGTAGTCAGTGATTTCATCGATGATGCTGGTCGCCAATTACGCCATACAGGTCGTGACTTAGCTCGTCGTGCTGATGATGTATCATTTTTACCAAACCGTTCACTCGGTGATCGCGTAAAAGATTCAGCAGCTGACGCTTACGACTATGCTGTAGGCCAAGCGAAATCATTTACAAAATAAAGCGAAAATAAATGCCTCCAATTGCTATGATTAATAGTGGTTGGGGGTATTTTTTTATTTTGTCCAGAATGACATTAGCTGTCGAAACTGGTACACTTATAAATATGAGATTTCAAAAAGAAGGGTGAAATAATGATGAGAATTGGTTATCAAGGCATACCGGGGGCTTATAGCGAGGCAGCAACGATTGCTTTTGTGCGCGAACAGTTGCATGTTGAGATTGATGATGAACGTTTAGAAATCATCTCTTACGATGACTTTAAACCCATGGTAGATGACTTAGTGGCTGAAAAAGTAGACCGAATTGTCATGCCAATTGAGAATTCGACAACAGGATTGATTGCTCGAACAATGGATATTATCCGTTACCAACCCGTCCTAGCAAAATATGAACATTACCAACCAGTGAACCATGTCTTATGGGGTTTACCAGGTGCTGACATTCATCAAGTGACGAAAGTTTACTCTCATCCAGAAGCTTTGACCCAATGTAAATTATTATTTGACCGCTATCCTAATATGGATCCCGTAGCTTATATCGATACAGCTGTTTCTGCTGAATTTATTGTGCAAGAAGATGACCCTACTATCGCAGCGATTGCCAGTCCGCGAGCAGGTGACTTACACGGCTTGCAAGCTTTAGAACCAGCAGCATACGACGAATCAGGGAATATGACGCGGTTTTTAGTCTTTGAACGATATGACAATATCGATATGACCAATACCCATGACAAAATCATGTTATATATTGAAACACCGCATGAACCAGGTGCTTTGGCCAAGTTACTACAGGTATTAGATGTTTACCGGATCAACTTGGAAGGATTAAATGCCCGTCCAATTCCGATGAAACTCTTCCGTTACGGCTTCTTTATTGAAGCAGACCCAAGCAATATGATTGGGGACTTAGAGTCATTAGAGAAAATTTTAAAAGCATTATCAACCCACATTCAAGTGGTAGCGCAATTTAAACAAAATCGTTAGATTAACGACACGAGTTCCTTTTCCAAAATAATATTATTATAAAATAAACCGCTTACATGTTACAATAAACTTGTATAGACAGATAGGATATAGGAGGAATTTTCATGGATAAACGTAAGGTAATTATTGATACGGACCCAGGAATTGACGATGCAGCGGCCTTGATGACGGCCTTGTCGGATGATAGCTTAGAAATTTTAGGTTTCACCACGGTTGCCGGGAATAAGGGATTGGATATGACCACCACGAATGCGGTTCGGGTATCTACTTATTTTGATGGTCGCGTGAAGATCTATCCAGGCGCTGACAACGATTATACCTCTTTAAAAGAGAACAAACCACCAAGAGAGAATGCGACTGGGAATATCCATGGATCGAACGGAATGGGTGGCGTTGATTTCCCTTATGATGAAAGTTTGATTCAAGACCAACATGCAGTTGACTTCATTCTTGAGCAAGTTAAAGCACATCCTGGTGAAATCGACCTAATTACCTTAGGACCACTAACGAATATTGCTTTGGCCGTTGAAAAAGACTTAGCGACCATGAAACAAGTTCGTTCAATCGTGTCTATGGGTGGGGCTGCTTTTGACGGGAACACGAACCCGGTAGCGGAATTTAACTACTGGTTTGACCCCGTTTCAGTCGATATCGTCTATCAAGCCTTGGGCGAATCTGTTCCGATTACAATGGTTGGTTTAGACGTGACGAGACCGTCCCTCTTAGATATGAACGACTTAGAATTTATCCGTCAAGCAGGCGGTGAACTAGGCGGCATGATCCGTGAAATGTTCGACGATTATGTCCTGAACTCATTTGAAAATGAAGGCAAAATTGGGATCGTCATCCATGACCTAGTAGCAGTTGTTGGCTATCTGCACCCAGAAATTTTGACCGAAGTCTACCATACTAACTTGGTCATTGAAACTAAAGGTGAGTATACTTACGGACAGACCGTCATTGACTTTGAGGAGCGTACTGACCGACCAAAAAATGTCTACATCGCAATGGATATCGATCTTGAAGCTTATAAAGCCCACGTGATTTCAACCCTATTTGGCGAAGACAAATACCATCAATACCTAGACATGCTGGATTAACTTCTAGCGAAAAGGACACACAAAATTAAGCTAGATAAGTAGGTGACGGAAATGTACAAGTTCGAATTTATTTCCGCTGACATTCAAAATAAAATCCACCAGGGCATCTACCCTGTAGGCCGGTTACTTCCGAGTGAAAATGACCTGGCCAAGACGTACGACGTATCGCGCGAAACCATTCGAAAAGCGCAGAAAAGATTGGAAGACACCGGTTTTATCCAGAAGAAACAAGGTAAAGGGGCTATCGTCCTAGACTTTGCCCGTTTTTCTTTTCCTATATCCGGTTTAACTTCCTACAAGGAATTGCAAGAATCCCAACACTTCCAAACTGCAACCCAAGTTTTGAGTAATAAACGGGTAGCGGCACCTGACTTTCTCGTCGGTGAAGACGGTGTTGAAGCGGGCGAACCCTTCATCCACCTGATTCGGGCCCGTGAAATGGAAGGGGAAACAGTCATTGTTGACCACGACTACCTCCGCGTATCCGTTATCCAAGACGGGGTGCCAGATGAAATTGCGGAAGTGTCCATTTATCAATACTTCGAACAAGAATTGGACTTACAAATATCCTTTGCCAATAAGGAAATTGTGGCCAAAAAGGCAGATGATATAGATCAAAAGCACATGGCCATTGGCCCAGATGATTTTATCATCCAGGTCAACAGCCATGTATACTTAGAAGATGCCACCTTTTTTCAATATACCTCATCCCACCACCGGATCGACAAATTTAGATTTGCAGAATTTGCGCGCCGGACAGCCCATTAACCCGTGCGCTAATTTGGGATAGATAGGACGACTACCCTCAATCAGCCTTGTTTGGCCAAGTTGAGGGTGTTTTTCTTCAGTATTCAGTATTGGATTTTAGCCGATGATCGAACGATCAAATTAGAGCGACACTTATATCTGTGTTAGGGCTTTAAACTTTTTCTAGCGGTGGTCAATTTGCTGTCTTTTCCACCGAGAACGCTCAAATGGCTATAAAAGTATACATGTAATTATAGTCGCAAAAAAGGAGTTGGAAAAATCCAACTCCTTTTCATTTACCTATTTTTTTGGGGGTGGGTATGTATCCTATTTCGAAAGGAATGCAACTGTTTCATACGGTCCTAACTCGAATGAGGCTGTCATTTTATCTAAATCACCATTACCTAATAACTTGTCATAGTCACGGGTTAAATCAACACTTCTTGGTAGGTCAACTTGACTGGTGCCTGGGTAGAAGTGTGAGAAGACATACAAGATTTGGTCGCCGTAAGTTCGGTAGTAAGCTAATACTTCCGGGTGGTCGGTTAGTAATTCGTGGTAAGCACCGTCTTGGATAATCGGCAATTTATGGCGCAATTGAATTAATTTTTGATAGTACGGGAAGATTTTACCTGATTCAAGTTCCTTCTTCACGTTGATATCCTTGTAGTTGTCAGCTACTTTCAACCATGGTGTACCGGTAGTAAAACCGGCGTTTTCTGAATCATCCCATTGCATTGGGGTCCGGCTAGTATCGCGGGACTTAAATTTAATAATTTCCATCGCTTCTTCTTCAGAAACACCTTTATCTAATAAGATTTGGTAGTTGTTGAAGGTTTCGATGTCGTTGTAGTCGTTGATGTCGTCGAAATCTGGGTTTGTCATACCAATTTCTTCCCCTTCAAAGATGTAGGGAGTACCACGCATCATGTGAATAGTTTGGGCAAGCATGGTGGTTGTTTCGTATGGATAGTTTTCGGTGTCACCGAAACGAGAGTTAGCGCGTGGTTGGTCATGGTTGTTCCAGAATAGGGCATTCCAACCATTGCCATCTGACATGCCTTGTTGCCATTCGTTTAAAATGTCTTTTAAAGATTGGAAGTCGAAATCAACTTTAGACCATTTCTCGCCATCTTTGTAATCGACTTTTAAATGATGGAAGGAGAAGATCATAGCTAATTTGTCTTCTTCAGGATTGGTGTAACGGATACCATCTTCAACTGTTGTAGACGACATTTCACCTACTGTGACAAAGCCTTCAATATCGCCAAAGGTAGATTGAGCCATTTCTCGAATCCAATCATGTGCATTTTCCGTATCCGTATATAACCGTTTCTCTTGGGTAGAACTTGGGCCACCAGTTGAGTCTTCCAGGACCTCGCTCTTACCAATCACGTTCATCACATCAAAGCGGATACCGCTAACCCCCTTGTCGATCCAAAAGTGGATAACATCGAATAGGGCTTCGCGTACTTTTGGGTTATGCCAATTTAGGTCAGCTTGGGTCACGTCGAAGAGGTGCATATAGTAATTGTCAGTGTCGCCAAAAGGTTCCCAAGCAGGGCCACCGAATTTAGATTCCCAGTTTGTTGGCAGAGACCCATCTTCTTGTGCGGGGCGAATGTAAT
>NZ_JVVG01000002.1:0-53884 GCF_001053265.1 Carnobacterium sp. 1290_CSPC | reverse complement strand
ACAACGAAGAGGTTCAAAGTATTATTGAACATTCGGTAAAAGATGAAGTTTCTAAAAAAATTTTGACCACTGTTTTCAACCAATTGATGGAAAATCAACGAACAGAATATATTCAAGCCGATGACTATGAACGTTCAGAAAGTCGTCAGAGTCAAAGAAATGGCTATTATGAGCGAGACTTTACGACTCGTGTGGGCACACTCGAATTAAAAGTGCCTAGAACACGTGATGGTGAATTTTCACCGACGGTGTTTGAGCGTTATCAGCGAAATGAAAAGGCACTGCTCGTTTCAATGCTTGAGATGTATGTTTCAGGCGTTTCGACACGTAAAGTTTCAAAGATTGTTGAAGAGCTATGTGGAAAATCGGTATCGAAATCTTTTGTTTCTAGCCTGACTGAGCAGTTAGACCCGATGGTCAACGAATGGCAGAACCGTTTACTCTCAGGTACGAGTTATCCTTATCTGATGACTGATGTTCTCTACATAAAAGTCCGTGAGGACCATCGAGTGCTTTCTAAAAGCTGCCATATTGCGATCGGGATAACAGAAGGTGGTGATCGTGAAATCATTGGCTTCATGATCCAAAATGAAGAAAGTGATGACACATGGTCCATCTTCTTTGAATACTTAAAAGAACGCGGTCTACAGGGGACAGAACTCATCATTTCTGATGCCCATAAAGGCCTAGTGTCTACAATTCGTAAGTCATTTACCAACGCAAGTTGGCAGAGATGCCAGGTCCATTTTTTAAGAAACATCTTCAGTTCCATTCCAAAAAAGAATTCAAAACCGTTTAGAGAAGCAGTAAAAGCGATGTTTAAGTTTACGGATATTGAACTCGCTCGAACAGCTAAGAATGCCTTAGTCGGTGAATATATCGACCAGTCTAAATATACAAAAGCTTGCGAAACATTGGATAATGGCTTCGAAGATGCCTTTCAATACACGGTTATCGGAAATGGTCACAATCGGCTAAAAAGCACCAACCTTCTTGAACGACTGAACCAGGAAGTCCGCAGAAGAGAAAAGATTATTCGGATTTTTCCCAACCGAACGTCTGCCAATCGATTAATCGGAGCTGTCCTTATGGACCTCCATGACGAATGGCTCAGTTCTACAATAAAATATATTAAGTTTGATCAATGAGTGACCGGTAAAACATTGTATAGTATTTTACACAGGATTATGGACTTGACTACAAGAAAGAAATGATGGCTCACTAACCTAGAATATAATGATTCATATTTACAGATAAACAAAATACCTAGTGTTTTTCTAAACTCCCAGGAGTGCTAGCCAATTAAAAGCCACTGGACCGCAAAAGGTGAGACAAAAATCGTTCAGGCTCGCAGTACTGGCGTAAATAGTTGTAGTGATGGCAGATCACGAAACCTATTTGCGAAGTGGTTTCTAAACTATATTGACTTGTTTTACCCATACATACACAAAAAGGAAGATCTACTTTTGACAGGTCTTCCTTTTTGATTTGTAGACGCTTATTCTCTACAGGTTATCTTGGATATCTGCTTCAATATCTGCGGGTTTTGTTGTTGGGGCATACCGTTTAATAAAGTTGCCTTGTCGGTCTACTAAAAATTTAGTGTAATTCCATTTTACTAGACCATTACCAGATGCTTTTTTCAGATACGAAAATAATGGTATTGTTTTAGGTCCGTTTACGGATACCTTATCGAACATAGGAAATGAGGTGCCAAATTTTAGTGCGCATGCTTCTGCAGCCCCTTTACCATCCTCAGGTTCTCGCATGAATGAATTAGAAGGGAATCCAAGTACCTTAAAGCCCTCACGTTGATATTTTTGGTGCAAGTCTTCAAGTCCTTCTAATTGAGACGCTAGTCCACATTTAGTTGCTGTATTTACAATCAACAACAAGTCCCCTTGATAATCCGCTAGGTTTTTATCTTGCCCATTAGCATCTTTTACAGTGTAATCATAGATAGTCATCATATTTCTCCTTTTTATAGTAGAAACGCTTCAAAGCCTTCTGTATCTTAGGCTAAATGATACGCCTTTTTACCTGTGAAAGCGAACAATCACGTTTATATATTGATTATTTATCATCAATGTGCAATGTGCTTTCGCTAGTTCTTGAGTTTTGCATCAATAATATTTGCTTGTACTAGTAACCACGTTACTAAAATTTATTAGCTTCTATCGTTAACTTACGTTATTAAGCCAAAGTCTGGAGCTTTCCTAGCATACCTTAGCAGTGAAAAAGGATGGTCTGACTATTCATTCTTTGGACTTCGGCCCTTATAGATTAAATAGTCAGCCAAGCCATTAGACCTTGGCTGATGAGTTTCCCACTGCTTTTGAGGAATGATAGGAAAAGTGTAATCCGAAGGCTTATATATGCAAAGTAACAAATACTAACACAAAGTTTAAGTCAATGGCTACCTGTTATCTTTTTATTATATAAATGATAAAGGAAAATTGAGAAACTTGGATTATATGGTGGTATCCATTTTTATACCCTAACTTTTTGCATATGTAAGAGCTTTCATGATATAATATATCAAATTCCTAAGAGAGAGGTTCTTTATATATGGCTAAATACGAAGAGGTAGCTGGCGCGTTGGTCCGCTACATCAATGAAAATGCATTAAATGCAGATGATAAGTTACCCAGTATCCAAGAAATGGTGGACTACTACCAAGTGAGTAAGAATACGGTATTATCTGCCTTAAATGACTTAGAGAAACAAGGGTTAATCTACCAAGTACGTGGTTCTGGCGTTTATGTCCGTGGTAATCAACGTAAGGGTTATATCAACCTATTAAACCTAGGTGGGTTTAATTCAACCTTGAGCCAATTTAAAATCGATTCTAAAGTTTTATCCCTTGAGTTAATTGCCCCAACTGATGAAGCGGTAGAAAATTTAAAAATTGACGACCCAGCAAAAACAAAGGTCTACCATGTTACGCGCATCCGCTATATCGAAGGTCGCCCCTTCTGTGTGGAAGAGTCTCATTTTGACAAGGATATTATCCCTTACTTAAGCGAAGAAATTGCATCGAATTCCATCTTCGACTATATTACAGAAGATCTGGAAATGCCAATTGGCTATGGTGACCACTTCTTGCGGGTTGGGAAATTGAAGGCTGAGCATGCTAACCATTTAAATTTAAGTGAAGGCGATCCTTGTTTAAAAACAGAGTCGATCTTCCATTTAAATAACGGGAAACCATTCGACTATTCAAAAATCACTTACCACTTTGAAGAAACACAATTCTTTATTCAAGGTGCCAGCACTCAATACCGTTATTAATTGAAATTGACCAAAGACAAAGGACGCGATTGGCTCACGTCCTTTTCTTTGTGCTTAAATGCTGTGGTTAATTGACCAGATAGGAAAATGGCTGGTGCCTTGCTGTTGGCTAACATTTGAAAAGTATGGCCGTCACCACAAGCGGGAATGATCGCTGTGGGAGCTTGTTTTAAATCTGCTAATAATGTCATTGAAAATCCTCCTAATCACTACTACAAGTCTGTTATATGGCTTACTAGTGACAATTTGATTCGTCTTATCTTTATTGCTCCTAGTTTTTACATATATTTTTAAGTTTTTAGTAAATAAAAAAAGCGCCCTTTGACTGGTTAAGTCAAAGGGCGCTTTCTGCACGGTACCACCTTTAATTTTTCTAATAGTTGGTTAGACTATTAGACTCACGTTGACGGGACATTCATCCGATCAACTGGCATTTTAACGGCAGCACCCGGTAAACACTCAACCACCCTTTAGGTGGATCGCATCTACAGCTCAAAGTCTACTTTTCAATTAGGGCTTGTCATACCTTCTCAACAATCGGTACTTTCTGTGCACAAGCGTCTAACTTACTTCTACTTCTCAACGCATCAACTTGTTTTATTTACTGACATCAGTATATTAAAATTTATGATAAGTGTCAACAACAATTTTAATACAATTCTAATATAATTCATTCTATCTTAATAATCTTCGATTTCTTTACGGACAGAATAGGTATGATATTGGCCGTGGCGGGTATTTAAGGCTGCTTCAATATCTGTTAATGACAGGCCTCTTTCAACCAATAAAACTAGCAGGTGGTAAAGTAAGTCACTGGTTTCAGATACCAATTCATCATTTCCTTGACCGGCCTGGGCATTTTTCGCGGCAATCACGACTTCCGTCATTTCCTCCCCGCATTTTTTAAGAATCTTATCCAAACCCTGTTCCATCAAGTAAGACGTATACGATCCTTCTTTAGGATTGCCCACTTTGTCGACCACCGTTTTTTCAAGGATATTCAAGTTGAAGAAATCATCCCCAAAACATGACTGGCTACCCGTATGGCAAGTTGGGCCAGTTGGGCGTACCTGTACCAATAGGGTATCTTGGTCACAGTCCACCTCAATTTTTACCACTTCTTGCAAGTTGCCTGAAGTTTCGCCCTTTTTCCAAAGACGTCCTTTAGAACGTGAATAAAACCAAGCTACGCCTTCACTTACTGTTAATTCGTAAGCTTCTTCATTCATGTAACCCAACATTAAGACTTGATTTGTCCGGTAATCTTGCAAGATAGCTGGGACAAGCCCACCGTTTTTGCCAAAATCAATTGCTGTCATTTACTAGTCAATCCCTTCTGCGATAAGTGCTGCTTTTAAATCTTCGATCGCTACTTCTCCCTTGTGGAAAATAGATGCCGCAAGTCCTGCCTCTAGGTTTGTTTGTTGGAACAAGTCAATGAAGTCTTGGATACCGCTCGCACCACCTGAAGCGATAATTGGAATCGAAACGGTCTCAGAAGCCAATTTCAAGAATGGCATATCAAAACCTGTGTAGGCACCGTCAGTATCAATTGAAGTGATTAGTAAGGCGCCAGCACCGCGTTCTTCACACTCTTTACACCATTCAAGGGCGTTAATGTCGATTTGCGTTTGACCTGCGTTAGTGTACACATAGTAGTCACCTTTCGCTTCATCATAAGCCATATCTACGGCAATCGTTACCGCATCAAAACCGAATTTGGCTACCGCTTCATTAATGAAGTCAGGATTTTTTACAGCCGCTGAGTTAATACCGACTTTGCTGGCACCTGCATCAAGAGCGTCTTGAATATCTTGAACGGAGGCAATTCCCCCACCAACAGTCAATGGAATATCAATAGCGTTGGCTACATCCGCAATCATTTGCGTACGTAATTGGTGACCGTCAGTCGTTTTCGTAATATCTAGGATGACTAATTCATCAGCACCTGCGTCTGAATATTTTTTGGCAAAATCAACGGGGTCCCCTAACTCTTTTACATCTACAAAGTGAACACCTTTGACTAATTTACCGTCGCGCGTATCTAAACATGGAATAATTTTTTTCATTTTTTACAGTCCTTCCCAAAAACTTGGATTCTGTGCAGCTTTCCCGACAATTGCTTGGTTTACGCCTTGTGCTTGGAGGGCATCTAAATCATGCCGGCTCCTCACACCGCCAGAAGCAACAACCTGATGTTTGGTGATACGTTGGATTTGACCCGTCTTCTCTACATTAGGCCCGGCTTCCATGCCATCTTTATAAATATCAGTATAGATAATTCCGGCAATATCTAAGTCGGCAATTTCATCAAGGTATTCTTGGATGTAGCGGCCGGATGCCTCTTTCCAACCATTGATATAAATCGCTTCATCTTTACAATCTAGACCAACATAGATACGGCCAGGATACTTAGCGACAGCTTCTTTTAACCAAGGCACATCCATGATGGCTCTTGTACCTAGAATGAAGTAGTCGATGCCTAATTTATCGTATAAATCGATAGTTTCTAAGTCGCGGATACCGCCACCGATTTCTAAAGGAATATCAGTTAGAGATTTTAAAACTTCAACAGTGTCACCTTCAACAGCCGCTTGTTTAGTAGCGCCAATCAAGTCTACCACATGAATTCTCGTCACCTGTGGGAATTGGCTATAGTAGGTCACCGCTTCGGCTGCTGACATTGGCATGACGACTTGTTTGTCATAGTCACCTTGTTGTAAGCGAACGCTTTTGCCATCAATCAGGTCAATGGCGGGGATAATTTCCATGGATAATTGCCTCCTTTTTTGTAAAAGTGATTTTATTTTACTTATGAAGCCAACGGCTTCTTTTTAAGCCTGTGTAGTAATCATTTATAGATCGTGTATTGAATATATATATATCAATCAATATCCAACGACATGCCACTTATTCTTGATCAAACACCCTGACTTATTGAATCAATCCTTTTGAGGATGGGACGCCGCCGTCTGTTTCTGTCAAAGCGATTTTTAGGGCGCGGGCAAATGCTTTAAAAATGCCTTCGATTTCATGGTGGGTGTTGCCGTTTTTCAATAGGTCAATATGTAGTGTCATGCGAGCGTTCATAGCTACGGCGTAGAAGAATTCTTTGACAAGTTCGGTATCAAAGGCCCCCACTTTTTCAGCTGAAAAGTTGGCGTCATAAACTAAGACTGGTCGGCCTGATAGGTCTAATACGACACGGGCTAAGGTCTCGTCCATGGGCAAAAAATATGATCCGTACCGTTCGTATGAAGGTTGGGCTTGGTAAAGGCCCCGAATAGCTTCACCCAGTAAAATCCCGATATCTTCAGTGACATGGTGGTCATCAACCCAAGTGTCCCCCTTGGCTTCAACATATAAATCAAGGCCCGAATGGAAGGTAAATAGGGTTAACATGTGGTCAAGGAAACCCACGCCAGTATTGATGGATGTTTGTTCAGACCCATCCGCCTTAGCCAAGCCCAGCTTGATTTGCGTTTCTAAGGTATTCCGCTCTTTAATCTTCAATTTGTTCCCTCCATGCTTTGATTGTTGCCTTTAACTTGGGATACTCAGCTGAATCGATTACCGAATATCGCGCCGCATTTGCCATTTTCCCATCTGCATACTTACGGCCAACGAAACCATTGTCCGCTAAATACTGGTCTAAATCTGGGACCAAATCGCCAAAGATAAACACAAAATTCGTTACGGACGGAATCACAGTGACTAGATCAGCAACCTGGTCAAAAGCTTCCTGCAATTCCTGCTTGATATCGCGTTGGTAATCCACCCACTCATCCAGTCGCTTGGTATCCTCAAACAGCTTGCTGGCAAGGTTTAGTGACACACTATTCATAGGATAAGGGTGGTTAATCTCCTTCAATTTGTCGAAACGAGGTCCCTGCCCAAAGGCGATACCAATCCGTAAACCTGCTACCCCATAAATCTTAGATAGGGTCCGAATAAATAAGACGTTGTCATTATCTGGCCGTTGATAGTCCTGGCCGAATTCAATATAAGCTTCATCGATCACAAAAGTCATATCCCGACCTGCCGTTTCATCCGCCAATCTTTGTAAAAATCCCTCAGAAAACTGCTGGCCCGTAGGATTTTGCGGGTTAGACAAGAAGAATAAAGACGGCTTAAATTCATCTAAAGCGCTGATAATTGAGTCTAAAGTAAAAGTGAAGTCCTTTTCACTCTCTACCTGGAAAAAGGGGAAGCCCAACTGGTTGGTATAATCCTGATACATAAAGAAATCAGGATCAACTGCCAAGACACCCCCGCGGCCAAACTGGATAATCAATTTCTGAATCCACTCATCTGACCCGTTACCAACAGCCACATTCTTTGGATCAAGACCGGCGTAATTTGCATACGCCGCGATGAAATTAGCTTCTTCGTCTTCAGGATACTGGTTAAAAGGGGTGGCCAAGACCGCATCCACAATATCTTGATCTGATAAGGGACGAATTGGAGAGGTGTTGCGGTTCATGATTACCGTGTCACCTTCTTGATTCACTTCAATCGTTTTTAAATAATCCTCGGTTTTCATAGCTTACCCTTCCTTTCGAATGGCAATTGACTGAGCATGGCAATCCAGACCTTCAGCCTCAGCAATCGCTTGACCAGCTGGCCCAATAGCTTCATAGCTGGCTTTTGATGTATTAATAATGGCATGTGAAGTCCGGAAATCATTGGCGGTTAAACCATGCGAGAACCGGGCAGTCCGCCCAGTTGGTAAGACATGCGATGGCCCTGCCACATAGTCACCAATAGCTTCCATGGCGTAGTAGCCTTTGAAAACAGCACCCGCGTATTTGATTTGTTCAACAATCTCATCTTGAGCTGTATGTTGAATGGACACGTGCTCTGGTGCAATGTCATTCAATACGGCGATCAATTGCTCTCTCGTATCACAGATTGCATAATGATTGTTTTTAACTGAAGCTTCAATAATGTCCGCTCTTTTTTGGCTCGGCAACAAAACTTGCATGCGGTCGGCTATTTTGCCAAGAAAATCTTCTGACTCACATAAGAGGAAAGTCCGAGCGTCTTGGTCATGTTCCGCCTGGGCGAAAATATCGTAAACAATGGCATCAACCGGAATCGTTTCGTCCACATATAAGAGGATTTCACTCGGCCCAGCAATAGCATCAATCGATACATCCCCGTTGACCAACCGTTTGGCAGTCGCCACATAGGCATTCCCTGGACCACAAATCTTGTCTACTCTAGGAATCGTTTCCGTCCCGTAAGTCATAGCAGCAACGGCTTGTGCCCCGCCAATCGCATACACATTGTCTCGGATCCCACATAAGTATAAGGCTGCGAAAGTCACTGATTCTTCCGTGAAAACAGGCGTTGTCACTACCAAGTTTTCGACCCCCGCAACAAGGGCTGGCACAACCGTCATCAAAACTGTTGACGGGTACAAGGCCTTCCCACCAGGAATATAAAATCCTGCACTATCTAAAGCGTTGTAAACATAGGAAACTTCTTCCCCTGGTCGGTCCGGATGTAAACCACCGCGCTCATAAGTCTCAATCCGGTCTTTAGCCGTTTCTAACGCCCTTTGTAAGGCTGAGTCTAAGTTGTCCCAAGACGCCTTCAACCGCTCAGCTGACACTTTGAAATCTGCCGCATTTTGGTAAACCTGCTCATCAAATTTGTTGGTATAGTCAATGACTGCCTGGTCTCCACTAGCCTGAACCGCTTGAATCATCTCTTGCACAGCCACCAACCGGTTTAGGTCTACTGTCTCTTGATTTTTTGTGCTAAATGCCGTTTGAAATGCTGCTACATCCACTTATACCACCTCAATTTCTTGCATAAACTTGTAGATTTCCTTCTCTTTCGTATAGAATGACTGCTTGTTGGCAATCAGTCGTGCTTGTACCGGCAAAATAGTTTTGTACTCCTCTAGGTCATTTTCTTTTAACGTTGTCCCTGTTTGGACAATATCCACAATCGCATCAGCTAAGCCTAGAATCGGTGCCAATTCAACCGAACCGTTTAAAAAGATTAACGATACATCTTGCTTTTGTTGGTTAAAGTACTTGCGGGTAATATTTGGAAATGATGTTGCCACCACTTTGATATCTGATTCATCCAAGTTAGTAGGCCCGGCAATCGCTAGTCGACATTGACCAAATGGCAATTCAGACACATTCAAGACATTGAACAACTTTTCGGCAATCGTGTCAGAACCTACAACACCAAGGTCCGCAACCCCCTGCTCCACATAAGTAGGGACATCTTTTCCTTTTGCGAAAATGAATTTAACCCCGCCAACCTCACGGAAGAGATCACGACCACTATCTGTCAAGGCCTCCGCATAGTCATATAAATCCTTATCTGCTAAAAATTTATTGAAAGCCTTGTAAACACGACCCTTGGATAAAGCCACAGTAATCATAGAAATCCTCCTTTAGATAAATTCAATCCAATACCAAACCAGCCGTTAGCGTACTGTCCACCTGAGAAGATAGGTTTAGAATTCCCTTGTAAAAATGCTTGGAAATAAAAGCCGTTGTAGTATTTTTGCGGCGACCGGAATGATAAATCAAGCACCATTTTTGTGTTGCGTCTTTCAAGTGTCTCTTTCAACAAATGAATCACGGCCATCTCGTCCGTATCACCAAAGTCCTTCTTCACTAGGTCAAACTGCTCTGAAACTGGTTTAGCCATTAACTGGTAGAAATAATGGTCTTTACCAATGGTGTTACCTAGAGCCGACAAGTTCTTTTCAATTACATAGCCCTTAATTTCAGGACCAAAAGCAAATTTTTCAATGTATTTATCTAAAATTTCTTCGTTGTTTACAACAATCATATTGAAAGACGCTTGGCTCATCTGTTCAACGAAATCTAAATGCAGTTCAATGGTATTAGCCATTTGACTAGCACTTGGTTCCACTAATTCAACACCTGCTTGGTAAGTTGATTGGTGGTCTCTCACCATTGGACCATAGTATGCGAAGTTATCTTGTTTAAGATCGTAAGTCTTCATGTAATTTAAAATGGACCGAGTCCAGTCACTACGAATGGCATATAATTGCCCTTCCTTTTCAAATACAATGTTGCTTGGGTATTCGGCTTTGCCGTCCCCATCGAATGGTTCCACCATATTCAAATCAATTAATTGGAAACCAGCATTCGATACTGTTTCAAGATAATCTCTCGCTAATGAAATTCGTTGTAATACGTAAGATGTTGCCATGTTGTCCCTCCTTCAAAATATAAAATGTTATAAAAAAAACGCCCTCAATCCATCACTGGATCAAGGACGCCGAAACGTGTTCCCACCTTAATTCGTTATAAGTTCACACTTATAACCTCATTGACTAGTCTTTATCCGCTAGTCTGGCTATAACGGTGCCACCGGACTAAGTATCATTTAAGCAAAGGCGTGTCTTCATAGGGGACATTGTCTGTTCACAGCAACCACAGACTTTCTGGAAATGTTGATCCTATCTCTTAATCTTTACTGTCTCTCACTTGATTATACTCATAATAAAATGTCCAAATTAAAAAGTCAAGTGGTTTCTAATAATATTCTAATTTTAGAGCGAATAATTCTAAACCCTACGGCTTGCCTTTAAAATTTAGCCGTAGCCTCTAATAAAGATGAAGTGACTTTTTTATAATTTGCATTGAATAATTCTTTTTAATTTGCTGATTTTGGTTAAGTGTAAGTATTATTCTAGTAAAAATTAACAATGCTTATCAACCATTTCCTTAAGTATGTTTTCTTTTCCCCGTGGACAGATGTCGTCGATGCTTTGTCAAAAAACTACTGCAATAGAACGTACGAGAATAATCTGTGTTAGTTGAATTTTTATACACGACTGCTCTCTTAAGTAGCGAATTGATTTGTATAGCAACAACCCTCCCTCAATATACATACGCTTGTCAACCTATCCTCTTTTTGCCAATAAAAATCATTAAATAATTTTTATAGAACCCTGCTATTGACACTTGAAGTGTATTAACCATATAATACAGATAAGAAAAGTGTATTAATTGAATAACACACTTTCGATAAAGCATTTTTGAAAGGAGGGTCTTCATGGTTGTGTTTGATAAGCAGGCGCCAATTTATGTGCAATTAGCCGACCATTATAAGGGGGAGATTGTTGCTAGCCGATTGATGGCTGGGGATAAGTTGCCCTCTCGTCGTGATATCGCCAAAACGTTCAAGATTAACCCTAATACGGTTCAGCGGGCGTTTAAATCATTAGAGGAAGAAGGGATTATTGTGTCAGAAGCCAATGTGCCAAGTCGAGTGACGGAAAACCAAATGATTATTCAACAATTAAAGCGTGATGCTTTGGAGCAGGCCATGGCGGTCTTCTATGATACGACCCAGGTCTTGAATATGGACCCGCATGAGATTACCACTTACATGACAGAATATTTCCAAAAACGAGGTGAACAAGATGATTGAGATTGAAAAGGTGAATAAATTTTACGGGGCGAAGAAAATTCTCGAGGATGTATCTTTCTCTATTAAACCAGGAGAAATTACGGCTTTAATTGGGGAGAATGGGTCTGGAAAAACGAGTTTGATGAATGGTTTGATGAAGTTAACCCCAGTCGCTTCTGGTCAGTTTTTAATTGATGGTAAACCGATCGATTTTAATGATTTTAATCGGATTTCTTACATTCCTGACACCATCATCGTGGTGAAAGAGATGACTATTCAAGAAGCTTTGGATTATATGGCCACATACTATGGTACTTATGATCCAGTCTTAGCTAAAGACTTGGTAACTTTCTTCAATTTAAATCCTGGTGAAAAGATTTCACACTTGTCTAAGGGGAATACGGCTAAGGTGAATTTACTGCTAGGTCTAACTTTAAACTCGGATTATCTCATCATGGATGAACCTTTCTCTGGGGTTGATATCTTTACTAGGGAAGAGATTGCCAATGTTTTCACCAGTAAGTTGATGGCTGGGCGTGGCGTCTTGATTTCAACCCATGAAATCAATGAGATTGAAACTTTGGTGGACCGGGTAGTCATGCTAAAAGACCGCCGGATTATTCAAGATTTCTATACGGAAGATTTACGTTTAGAAGAAGGCAAGTCGATTACCGATAAGATGTGGGAGGTGTATCGCTAATGACAAAATTACTGAATTTAATAACGGATGAATTAAAACGGGCGAAAGTGTTCTATTCCCTGCTGATTGCTTTTGTATTAGTGACTGAAGGAATCATGGTTTTTGGAAACGTCAGGACAAGCTATATGGCGATTGCATCCGGAAATACCTCGGATTACCCCTTCCCTATTACCAATTTAGCCTCTGCTTTTGATGATAGCATGGCCTTTACCATGATTATTGGGGCCACTGGTTTTGCATTACTCGCTTATTCGGTCTTTTCCTGGATTCGTGACTGGCACTTTCAAGGAAACTTTATTTACCGATTGTTAACCCTACCTGGAAACCGGGCACCGATTGCCTACGCCAAGTTAATCTCTACTTTGATCATGATGGCTGGGATTTTGATTTTACAATTGGTCGTATTCTATGTTGCAAACGCCGCTTTTTCTATCATGTTTGCTGAAATCTACACCACGACACCAGTTTTGATTCAACTTGCAACCCAAATGCAAACGAGTTTAGTCTTGTTCCCGCCTCTCCCAGGACAAACCTTCCTAACTTATGGTGGTGGCCTATGGTTCTTATTCACCTTAATGAATAGCATGATCATTTTACTTAGTGCGAAAGGTTACACTTGGACGCGGACTTTATTAACAATCGTCATTTACTGGGTAGTATCCATTGTCCTTGTCTACCTGATGGGCTTTTCAACACTCACTATGCCACTTACTGCGACAGAAGGGACTATTATCGTCTTAGTCTTCATTTATGCCGCAAATATGATCAACGGTTACATGATGTCATGGTTGATGAACCATTATGTCAGTATTTAAGAAAGGAGGTATCATGATGAAAATGCGTAAACAAAACTGGCTGACACTTATTTTCCTAGTGGTAATTGTTGGCGTGTCCTTATTCGTCTGGCTTGGGGTCGGCACCTTTAAACCTGTTAAGGTGACCAGTGTAAACCCTGGAGTTAGCGGGCAAGAAACCCAACCATCGAGCCTTTATATAACAAGTGAAGATGATCATAATTCAATTCACTGGATTCCTCTATCAAGACGAGGTGACGCGCTAAATCCTACGATCAACGCTAGTTACGGTATGTTTAGTAGCCAAGTTCAAGATGCAGTCTACAAAAAATTCTCCTTGTTCGACCGGCCAAACTTGTCCAATGCCCGATTGATTTTGGAGAATGATGACCTACAATTATGGCAGGCTGATACCCCCCTAGGCGATAACAAAGCCCAGTTAGACTTGACGCTGATTCAAAAAAATGATGAGGGCAACTGGACCTATTCCAAACCATCTTATCAGTTAGACCAAGCGGACCGGACTGGTAACAGCCTGATGTCAATCGCTGAAGATGACACGACCATTTACTTGGTATACGCTTTCCTAAAAGACTACGACCAAGCCGATTATTTAAAAACTTTTGAATTAAACAAGGAAAATGGTGAAATCACGGAATCCACTACCATGGACAATTCGGTTTATGAATTGTACTCAGACAGTGTTGATGGCCTAAACCGGAATCCTAAGTACCACTTGTTGCCAATAGCAGCAACAAATAATGAAAACAGTGAAGACTATATCTCTCCAACTACTTATGAGATTATCAATCCAACAAATGGTAACAAACAAACCATGGACACGTCATCATTAGTAAGTGCTTTAGAAGAACTATCTGGTGAAACCGACATTATGCCGGTGATTATTGAAGATAAAATCTTTGTCTTAACCAATAATTATGTGGAGAATGACTACGGTAGCTATCCTAGTCAATTAAGTATTTACGCTTACGACATGGAGATTCAAAACTTTGACCAAGTATGGCAGTCAGACCTTGCACAGAACCCTGACTACTACATTGATAATGGCTATATCTTCCAAACCCTTGCAGATGGCAAAACAGGCCAATTGCAACGAGTGGATGTTGCCACTGGTGAAACGACCACTGTAGAAGAATATACTATAGAAGAAAACAGTCCATATTCTTTCGCAAAAATCACCAGTGTTGAAGAACAACAATTCCTTCAATAAGAAAATAATGTCGTGAAAAATATTAAAAAGGTGGCCTGGAAAAATTCCAGACCACCTTTTTCGTATGCGCCTATATTTATACCAATGCCAAAGCTGGTTTCACCTGGTCTTTGTAGCCAGCTACTTCACTTGGATGACAGTAGACAAAGTGGTCAGGGGCCACTTCAACTAGGCTGCAATCCGTCCATTGATTCTCACTATAAGCTAAGCCGTCAAAGTGAAGGCGTTGACGAACTTTTTCTGACTCTGGGTCAGCTGTTGGAATCGCCGATAACAAGGACTTGGTATAGTCATGCAAGGGGTTGTTATAGATTTCATCAGCTGTACCGATTTCAACCAACCGCCCTTGGCACATGACACCAATCCGATCAGAAATATATTTGACCATAGACAAATCATGGGTAATGAATAAATAGGTTAAATCATTGGCGATTTTCAATTCCTTCAACAAGTTAACGATTTGGGCTTGAATGGACACATCAAGGGCTGAAATAGCTTCATCCGCAATAATTAACTTTGGTCTTAGGGCTAGCGCTCTAGCAATCCCAACCCGCTGACATTGACCCCCTGAAAACTCCCGTGGGTACCGATTAGCATAAAGTGGGTCTAAGCCAACTTGAGCCATTAATTCGGCCACAGCAGCTTCTTGTTCTTGTTTTGTTTTGACCAAACCATGGATCCGCATTGGCCCACCAATAATTTCTCCCACTGTCATCCGAGGATTTAAAGAGGCAAAGGGATCTTGGAAGATCATTTGGATGTCTTTTCTAAAGGCCAATAGGTCACGGCGTCCTTTAATTTGGGCAATATCTTGACCTAAAAAATTGATTTCACCATCACTCAGGTCTTCTAATTTCATCAAGAGTTTCCCTGTTGTTGACTTACCGGACCCTGATTCTCCTACCAATCCAAAGGTTTCCCCTGCCTTAATGGTAAAGGTCACGTCATTTACGGCGATTACTTCTTCCGCCCGACCTTCAGCATAGACCTTTTTCACATGGTTAACTGACACAATATCTGGCATCAAATCCCCTCCTAACTTTCATAAACTGGTACATTTTCGGCTAATTCTTCATATAAATATGGTCCGTAAGTTGAGTCGGCATTTTCAAAGGCTGCAAGTCCGTAAGCTGAACTAGTAGCCTCTTGGTCCGCTTGCGTTTTTTCAGCAGCAGCCCGATCTAAAATACTTTGGTAGACCACATAACGCGCTTGAATATCTACTGGTAGCGTCACTTTAGGTGCTCGCTCATCTAACAACCATGTTGCAGCCTGATGCGTTTCTGAGACCTTAAACATGGGTGGATCTTTTACAAAATCTATATCCAGTGCGTAAGGGTTCCGTGGGGCAAAAGGGTCACCCGCCGCCAACTTGGCCATATTGGGTGGGTTACCTGGAATGGTATACAAGTTGTCGTCTTCTGTCGACAAGGTTGGGGTCGCTTCTAGTAAGCCCCAGGTATAAGGATGTTGCGGATGGTAGAAGATTTCATTAGTAGTCCCTGTTTCAACAACTCGGCCGGCATACATGACAGCTACTCTGTCGGACACATTGGCCACGACGCCCAAATCATGGGTAATAAAGATAACTGAGGTGTCGAATTCATCTTTTAATTGGTTGATCAATTCAATAATACGGGCTTGAACAGACACATCTAGTGCTGTCGTTGGTTCATCCGCGATTAAGATTTTTGGTTTACAAGCAAGGGCCATGGCAATCATGATCCGTTGGCGCATCCCGCCTGAAAATTGGTGGGGATAATGGTAGGCCTTTGTTTCTGGGTCTTTAATTTCTACCTTTCCCATAAGGTCAATAGCTCGGCGCATGGCCGTTGCCTTATTGACTTTGGTATGAGCCATTACGGCTTCAGCAATTTGCATGCCCACTGTCATTACTGGGTTCAGCGAGGTCATTGGGTCTTGGAAAATCATGGCAATTTCAGACCCTCTAATCTTGGTTAAGTCGGACTTACTGGCTTTTAAAAGGTCTTGGCCTTTAAAAAGGATTTCGCCACCTTCAATATTGGTCACGTTCTTAGCCAACAAACCGGTAATGGCTTTGGTAGATACAGACTTGCCTGATCCAGACTCACCAACAATCGCCAGTGTCTCCCCTTTTTTCAAGGAGAAGGATACGTCGCGGATAGCTGGTAGAACACCGTTTAGGGTTTTAAAGGAAATTTTGAGGTTTTTAACTTCGAGTATCTTATCGTTGTACATGTGGATCAAATCCTTTCTGTGGCCTAGTTGAAGGTCCATTCTTGAATATCTGTTAGGGATCCAAACCAGAATGGCTGGATACCACCATTCAGGTCGGTGGTTTGAATGGTGAATTGGTAATCAGAATACAGTGGCACTAGGTAAGCTTGTTCTTGGAAACGGGCTTGGATGGCCTTGTAAGTTTCGTAACGGTCTTCAAAGCTGGTTTGTGATGCCCCTTTGTTGATTAATTGATCAAGCTCTGGGTCGTTGATGTTGACTTGATTTGATCCTGATGATGACCAATAAGAGCCTTGGTCTGGGTCAACGTTTAGGGCTAACCCCATCATAGCTAGGTCGTAGTCGCCTGCTGATACATTGGCCGCATGGGTGGTAAAGTCGGCTGATGTTTGCACGACATCTAATCCAATAGCTTCTAAGTCTTGCTCAATCAAGTTGGCGGCATTCATCCGGGTAACATTTCCTGTTGGAACGGCCAATTTAATGGTCTGACTAGTATCAAACCCTGATTCTGCTAGCAATTCTTTAGCACGATCTGGGTCATAGGCCACTGGGTCTAAGTCCGGGTCTTTATAGGCTGAAATTGAGGTATAGGTAGTTGGAATAACTTCCCCTTCCCCCTGCAATAAGCCGTCTGCCATCCGGTCACGGTCAATGGCTGCTAAAAGCGCCTGTCTAAAAGTGACGTTATCGAATTTTTCATTGTTGATATACATAAACTGAACTGAAGTCCCGTAGTTAGATTCGACATAGATGTCCTCATTCTGTTCAAGGAATTTGATATCTGAAATTGGAATCAAAGCAATCCCACCACCAGCAGTCATGTCTAATTCACCTGCTTGAAGGGCAATCACCATACCGGTTGAATCCATAATATGAACGATGGCATTTTCAATAGTTGGCTTGCCTTTATGGTAGCTTTCATTGGCCACCATCTTGACGTAAGACCCTGATTCATATTTCACGAATTTATAAGGACCAGCAAAAACAGTCGGATTTGTGGCAAATTCAGAAGAACCCAGGTTATAGATATCTTCTTTTTCTACAACATGCTTAGGGGCAATCATAATCTTAAAGCCAATGTTTTCATAAACGTAAGCTGGGTCAGTGGGTGTTTTCAAGGTAATGGTTAAGGTCTTGTCATCAATTACTTGAACACCGGAAATGGTTTCAGTCCCTTCCGCTAATTTACCAGCATCATCCACCCCTTCGATAGACTTCAGGTTGGCTGAGTTTGAGGTTTCAACATCTGGATTAGCGATGATATTGAAATTATAGGCCACATCATCCGCTGTAAAAGGGGTCCCGTCTGACCAGACGACATCATCTTTAATGGTGATGGTATAAACTAAGTTGTCTTCTGTTGTCATTGAAGCGACATTGGGTTCAAACACGCCTGCTTCAGGTTGGTCTAGTAATGATGGGTACATGAACCGTTGAATCCATTGGCCGGCAACGTCTGTGGTGTTAAAAACGTTAAAGCCGGAAATGGTGTTAGTTGTCCCAATATCCAGTGTATTGTCAGTAGTGCTTGTTTCTTGGGCTTGGATTTCAGTCGTTAGACCCACTGAACTATCATTGGATGTACCGCAGGCCGCAAGTACTAAGGTAGCCGCTGTTGCGATAACTAGCGATAATCGTTTTGCTTTCATGGTTTTTCCCTCCTCCCAGTCTTATATCTCACCTTCAACTGCGCTACGTAAGCCTTCACCAATAAAGTTGATGGATAAAACGGCTAAGAATACGGCCAATCCAACTGGTATCCACCGCCAAGATTGCATGGTTAATACCGATAGGGACTGAGCTGCAGTCAACAAATTCCCCCATGAGGCAGTAGGTGGTACAACCCCTACACCTAGGAAAGAAAGCGAAGCTTCTGTGATAATAGAAGTTGAAATCCCAAAAGTCATATTGACTAAAATTGGTGACAACATATTTGGAACGATTTGCTTAAAGACAATGTTGCTTGTTGAATAACCAGAAGCAACGGCTGCTTGAATATAATCAGCACCTTTTAGTTTCATCACTTCTGCCCGGACTATCCGACAAAGCGGTGCCCAAGCAAATAAACCAATCACAATCGTTACATTCCAAATAGATGGTCCAAGAATCCCAACTGCAACTAGGACTACTAGGAAATAAGGGAAGGACATGATCACTTCCGTTAAACGCATGATCACAAAGTCCCATACACCACCTAGGAATCCAGCTAGTAAACCTAAACTGGTCCCAATGGCTGCATAAATCAATACCGATACAATCCCTACAAACATAGAGACTTGGCCCCCGTATAGTAAACGAGAGAATACATCCCGGCCAATTTCATCTGTCCCTAACCAGTGGGTAGCAGTTGGCGCTTCTAGAAACCCACCTACTATTTCATCTGGATTATAAGGGGCAATTACCCCCGCAAATACTGTTGCGGCTAATAAAATCATAAAACAAATTAGGCCAAATACAGCCGCCTTGTTGCGGGCAAACCGCTGCCAAATAATAGTCCAGTAGCCCGTTTGCTTGATGCTTGTATCTGTTTTTTGTGTCTCACGGGCAAGCATATGTTGATCCATAAAATCTTTTGGACTCGCATAAGTCGCTTTAAATAAGTGGTCTTCAGCCATCTCTTTCCCCTCCTAAATTCCTGTTAAGGTGTAAGAGCCGACGCAAAGAGAAGAACGTTGGAAGATTAGGGCAGTGGCTGACAAAGTCAGCAACAACCTAATCTGAAACACAGTTCTCTTTGGAGGCTCGAATCCGATTTTAATCCCTTTTCAATGTACAAAGCCGACGCAAAGAAAGGAATCATCTTGGCATCTTCTCGCACTGTCATGTTTATTCGTAGCGAATCCGCGGATCTACATACGCATAAGATACATCTACCAATAAGTTACATGCCAATACAGCAAAGGCTGATATCAAGGTAATGGTCATAATGACTGGATAGTCCCGTGCATTAATAGACGCCATCATCAATGACCCAATCCCTGGCCAGCGGAATACTTGTTCAGTTACGACTGCCCCACCGATTAAACGGGGAATATCAGACCCCATAACGGTTAAAATCGGCACTAAAGCATTTGGCAAGGTATGACGCTTAATCATATCCTCTTCTTTTAACCCTTTAGCAACTGCTGTTCGCATATAGTTTTGTTCGTTAATGCCAATGACGGTTGACCGGACATAACGGGTCATGTTGGCACAGTAAGAAGCCCCCAATACTAGAGTAGGCAATACATAGTAGGAAATACCCTGCCAGAAGGTCATATCTCCTGATAAGTTTTCCCGACCCCCAATTGGTAACCAGCCCAATTCAACTGAGAAGAAATAAATCAATAGCATCCCTAAGAAGAAGTTAGGCATAGATACACCGGCAAAAGAAAAAGTCGTCAGCAAATGATCAACCCAGGTGTTTTTATGGTTAGCTGCATAAATTCCTAGTGGAATAGCCACAATATAGGCAACAATCAAGGTCCCAAACATCAACTGTAAAGTTGGTAAGAGAGCTTCGCCGATTAAACCTGTAACAGCCGTTCTCGTTCTAAAGGAGAAACCTAAGTCGCCTGTAAATAAGTTGGTCAACCACCGCCAATATTGAACTACAATTGAATCATTTAAACCCAAGTTTTCCCGAATCATTTCTATTTGTTCAGGAGTGGCATCCGGTGATTGGTATAAATCGGCAATATCACCTGGCGCCATTTGAATCATGGCGAAGGCTAAGATAGAGATAATCAACAAAACTGGCACAATTAGTAATAATCGTTTGCTGAGGTATTTAATCATGAGGCACCACCTTTAAATATTGACTTAAAGTCACCAGAAATAGTGACATAGCGTTTAGAATACAAGCTTCATTGGCGACGAATCTACTATTATGCAAAGGGTAGCTAGCTTGACCTTGCTTGTCCTTTTCCAGGAAGTCACAACCGATAGTGAAGAAGGCACCTGGTGTGTCTTCAAGGTAGTAGGCAAAGTCTTCGCCGTTCATCATTGCGCCTGTTGCGGCGGTGTTTTCGATAACATCTGTGAAAACGGCTGAGTAGTCGATGGCGGCCACTAGGTCAGTCACGATGCTTGCGGTGTTTTGAATGGCTGGGTAGCCCTCTTCATAATCCACACTAGCTGATCCACCATGCATAGCTGCTGTCATCTCAGCGATTTGAATGAATTGGTTCTTGATTGTGACCCGACCTTCTGGCGATGAGGACCGTACTGTGCCAACAAGGGTTGCTGTATCGGCAATAATATTTGGCGCGCCCATACCAGCGTCTACCCCCGCAACAGTCACCACTAACGGTTCAATGGGGTTGGACACCCGGGATACTAAAGTTTGTAGGTTGGCGATCGTTTCAGCAGCAATGACCACAGAATCGATGGCTGTATGTGGAGATGATGCGTGACCGCCACGACCTTGAATTTTGATTTCAAAGGCGTCTGAAGCAGCTGACCCATAACCCAGCGAATATCCAACAGTGCCGGCCTCTTTTGAAGGGTCAATATGGAGACCAAATACTGCATCCACACCCGCCAAGTAACCAGCATCTACAATGGCTTTAGCCCCGCCAGGTTTCTTCTCTTCAGCGTGTTGGAAGATGAAGACGACCGTGCCCGCAAATTCATCGCGGTGGGCTTGGATGACTTGAGCCACTCCTAAAAGTGTTGCGGTATGAATATCATGTCCGCAAGCATGCATGGCACCTGTATTTTCCGATGCAAAGGGTAAATCTGTTTCTTCCGTAATGGGTAAGGCGTCCATGTCTGCCCTTAAGGCAATGGTTGGACCCGGTTTAGACCCATGGACCCGAGCGACAATTCCATAACCATCCCCCACATTCCGGTCGATATCAAAGATTTTGGCTGACAACAATTCCATATAAACGAAATTGGCTGTTGCTACCTCCTCAAAAGACAATTCAGGATTTTTGTGTAGGTGGCGCCGGACTTGGACAACATCTGATTCAATAGACGCTGCATGTTTTAACCATTTGGCCAAAAGGGCTGCCGTGGCTTGGCTGACTTCACTTTCGATTCGACTAGTACTCGCTATATCTGCTTTCAACATAGGCTTCAACCTCACTTTCGATAACATAATGATTGACGATGGTTAAGATGGTTTCTAGTCCCAACATGAGACATCTTTGGTCAATTTCAAATTTTGGATGGTGATGGGGGTAATTCTCGCCGTCTGGATGGGCACCCGCTGGAATAAAATAGAAAAGTCCCGGGATTTTTTGGACGTAGTAGGCGAAATCTTCCCCACCCATACTAGCTGGCTTTTCATTGACCATGTCTTGGCCAAATCTTTCTTTAAAGATATCAACTACTGTTTGCGTTTCCGTTGGATGGTTGTAGAGGGCTGGATAGCCATCAATGAAATCTATCTTAACTGAAGCACCATGGGCTGCCGCAATATCTTCAGATAGGGAGAATAAATCTTTTTTTGCAAGGGCACGTAAGTCAGGATTATAAGTCCGAATCGTCCCATTTAAGCTAGCAACGTTGGCCATGACATTGGCCACCCCGTTCCCAGCATGGAAGTTCCCAATTGTAACAACACCAGGATCCATAGGGTTTTTATGGCGCGAGATAATGGACTGTAATTGCTGGATCAGGTAGGCTGCTGTCAAGGTTACATCCACATTTTGGTGGGGAGTAGCTGCGTGACCACCTTTCCCGTGGACCTCGATGGCGAAGGTATCTGAATTGGCGGTCGCAAACCCTTCGTGGTAAGAGATGGTGCCATCAAAGGCTTTTTCGCCTGACACATGAAGGCCGAAGATTTTATCCACATCGTCTAGGGCGCCGGATGCCATAATGGACTTGGCACCACCTGGTTTCACTTCTTCCGCATGTTGGAAAAGGAATACCAATGTCCCAGCGATCTCTTCTTTCAAATGGATCAAGTATTTCGCTGCCGTTAATAAAATTGTCGTATGGGCGTCATGACCACAAGCGTGCATCACCCCGTCAACTGCCGACTTATAAGTTAAGTCTGTCTCTTCCTGAATTTGTAGCGCGTCCATGTCGGCCCGAAAGGCAATTGTCGGACCCGGCTTGTCACCTTTAAGTCTGGTGATCACCCCTCCGCCACCAACATCTGTTTCAATATCGGTGTAGCCAAAATTTTCTAGTTCTTGGCGTATAAGCTTTCTGGTCTGGTATTCATGAAAAGATATTTCTGGATGACGGTGTAAATGTTCGAATGTTTCACTGGCATACGCTTGATAATTCAAAGCGTGATGATTGGCGTCTTGGTTCATGTTCTCCACCCCTAATTTTCTTATCTGATTATCTATACTGATATAACGCTTTGTGTTACATTTTATAACATACAAGGTTACTCATGTAACGTTTTTTAATCGATGTTTAAATTATAGATTGAAAAATAATTATATGCAAGTACATTTTTATCAGTGAAATCTCATTTTCATTCGTTTTCACGATAAAACCAAGCTTTTGAAAGGTTAAAAAATTTTACCAATTGATCTAGTCAAAAGGCGAATTTGCTCACAATTGTGACAATTTATGTCATAAAACATTACATGTCATTAAGAGTTGACTAGATAGGTTTGTAAGAATTTTGCCTTTTTACAAACAAAAAAAGCACCAAACCAGTCGACTCATGTCAACTAGCTTGGTGCTTAAAATTGGAGGTGCGCAGAAAGTCGCTCCACTGCACAAATTCATTTTTATATCTATTGGTTACGCTTGAAATACTGAAACACCATTTAGGTAAGTTTCTTTTAGGTTCATATCAGCATCAACCACAATGAAGTCCGCTGCACGGCCTGGTGCAATCACACCAACTTGGTCTTCTAAACCAACAGAGGCTGCTGGCACTTGCGACGCCATGCGCAAGGCATGCTCACTGTCAACAACGCCCCACTCAACCACATTCTTAACCGCTTGAATCAAGGTCAAGACTGACCCAGCTAAATTACCTGACTCAAGTCGCGCTTCACCTTCTTTTACAATAACCAGAAATTCGCCTAATTGGTAGTGGCCATCAGGCATACCTGCCGCTGACATGGCATCTGTAATCAAGACTGTTTTGTCCCATCCTTTGGCTTTCACCAAGGCTTTGGTTGCACCTGGATGGACATGTTTTCCATCACAAATTACTTCCGCATAGGTATCATCCGTTGCCATCGCTGCCCCAACCATTCCTGGATTGCGGTGGTGTAAACCAGACATGCCGTTATAAGTATGGATGAAAATGTTGGCACCCGCATCAACCGCTGCAGTCGCTTCTTCATAGGTCGCAGATGAGTGAGCTAGGGCTACTCGTACCCCTTCTTTCGTGATAGTTTCTGTGAAAGCTTTAGCCGTCTTCCGCTCTGGCGCTAGGGCAATTTTATTGATCAAACCTTTGGCCGCTGACTGCCAGATTTCAAATTGACCCAAGTCAGGATCACCCATATAGGCTGGGTTTTGCGCCCCCTTGTGTTCTTCCGTGAACCATGGTCCCTCGAAGAAGATACCTAAAATTTTCGCCCCCTCAGCTTCCTCGTAGTGGTCACCGATTTTTCCAGCAACAGAAGTCAACAAGTCAGCAGAAGAAGTTAAGGTTGTTGGCAAAAAGGCTGTCACACCTGTCGATGGCAAGCCTTTAGACATAGTCTGAACCGCTTCAAAATCATCATCCATCACATCTGCCCCGTGGAAACCATGGATGTGGGTATCCACTAAACCAGCCGCCACTGTACAACCCGTGTAATCTTTAACCTCACCTTTTAAGGGTTTCTCTATCGTTGCATAACCAAATTGACCATCTTTGACTTCTAAATAAGCCTTTTCTACAACTTCGTCCGCTAAGATAATCCGGTCCGCATAGATATAATATTTATTTTCTTCTAGCATATGTCCCACACTTTCTTTCTATATATAAATATATTTTCAATGTGATTTGTTGATCCATAATGTATTATACGCTACTTGATCGAATCATCCTATGACTAACAATCGATTTTCGCATACCGTGAAAATGTCTCAGAAGCTATGTGTAGAATTAACTTGAAATATTAGCTGTACTCAAAAAAGAGTCACGACATGAACATCGCGACTCTTCTACTAATATTGGCCCAACTTAGTCTTGTTATCCTTTTTTCAAAAAAGTAGGTCTTATTCAGCTGTTACGGCTTCTACTGATGAGATTTCGCCTTCTGTGTAGCCTACTACGAATGAGTTCATTACTGGGTTGTGGTCTTCATCGAATGAGATGTTTCCTGTTACCCCTTCAAAGTCTTGGGTTTCTTCTAGGGCGTTGCGGATGGCTTGTGGGTCTGTTGAACCGGCACGGTCGATGGCGTCAGCTGCTAAGCGGGCTGCGTCGTAACCACCTGCTGAGAACAAGTCTGGCTCTGTGTCAAATTCCGCACGGTATTTCTCTGCGAATTCGTTGGCTGCGTCTGAACCATATTCTCCTGTCACGAAGATGGTTGCGTAGTAGAAGTCAGTTACGTTTTCTGCACCCGCTAGGTTGATGAATTCGTCGTTACCTAATCCGTTTGGACCTAAGATAGCGGCATCGATACCCATTTCACGGGCTTGTTTCACGATGGCTCCACCTTCTGGGTAGTAACCGGCGATGAATAATACGTCTGGATCTTGGGCTTTAACGTTGTTTAGGATTGAGCTGAAGTCAGTGTCTCCTGATAAGAATGACTCTTTGATGACAACGTCACCTGAGTAGTCTTCCTCAAATTGAGAAGCTAAGTTTTGACCATAATCCGATGAGTTATCTTGTAAAACGGCAGCCGTGCTCCAACCTTTCTCGTCCGCAAAACGGCCAAGTGCTTCTGTTTGGTTAGAGATTTGGAAGGCAATTTGGAAGACATAGTCAAATACATTTCCTTGTGAATCCAATGTTAAATCATCAACCGTTGCTGAAGGGATGATCATTGGAACTTCCGCGTTTTCAGCTGGTTGAATCGCTGCTTCTGTTGACGCTGCGATATCTGACGCTAATAATACAGACAAGTTTTCTTCTGCTAACAGACGTGTGGCTTCATTGGCAGACTCTTGAACGTTAGATTTGTTATCTGTTGCGATGTAGTTGATTTGCTTACCATCGATACCACCCGATTCGTTGAGTTCATTGAAGGCTAAAGTCGCACCGTCATTGATGTAAGAACCGTAAGCAGATGCTGATCCCGTTAAACCAAAGTCCCCGCCGATGTTAATCGTATCAGAATCTTCTGATCCCGCAGAAGAAGAGCTGTTGGATGTTTGTGTCACTGAACCACAGGCAGCTAAAGTAGCTGCAGATAATAATGTTAAACCAAATTTCTTCAAATTCATATTTTCCTCCTAAATCAAACCCTACCAATAAATACCAACAATACAAACCTTTATCAAGTAGACTAAAAATTTGCTTATACCAATAAAAAAAGCCTCCCTAAATGGGAAGCTTAGGTCCCATCTAGTGTTTCAACACAAATAGGACATATGAAATTGGCTGCTGCCGAATTCCCTAAGTCCTAGAATCAATAATAATAATGACAATATGCTTATTATTTTGCGTTGTGCTTAACATAATGAGATGCCTCTTTCGTTTTCTAATATAATTTTAATTTATACTAAAAGGGTCAAGAATGCAATACTTAATTAAAGGATAATGATAAAAAAGTGAGAAAAAACTACCACGGGAAGAAAAGGAGGCCTAAAATCAGGACAAAAATCACATTTATGATGGTGAAAATCTTGAAATAAGCCCTAGAATCCATGGACATAGCGTTTCGAATAATGGTAAAACCGATTAAATTGGCTAATGAAGCGACCATGGTTCCTAAGCCCCCAATGTTAACCCCCATCAACAAGCTATGAGCCTGGTCTGTAAAGGGTGAAACCAGAATAGTGGTCGGAACATTTGAAAAGACTTGTGAAGCCAAGAGTCCTGTTAGGTAAGCCATGGCCTTGCTTGAAATATTAGCTGCCAACCAAGTTTGGACAAGTGTTAAGTCAGTAATGTTTCCGACTAATACAAAAAATGACGCAAAAGTCAGTAGCAATAAGTAATCCACTTGCAGTAAATACCGCCAGTTAGTCAGGAGGACATAGGCCACAATAAAGGCCACGGTCCAAAAAATATTAAATAAGCCAAAGATAGCAGTGACCATAAGCACCATGCCAATACTCGCTTGAATAACAATCGACCTATCTACTGCATTGCCCTCAACTTGTGTGTGTGCTGCCCTTTTCTCTACGAAGAAAGTTGCGACCATAACAAGGATAAAGCCGGCGACCATCAGGGGTAGGGTCCACCACATGAAGCTGACGAAATCGACTGGATAGGTTGAATAGATGATGAGGTTTTGTGGGTTGGAGAAGGGGAAGAAGACCCCGCCTAAGTTTGCGGCTACGACTATTAGGGCTGCCCCGAGCACCCGGCCTTTGAAGGCTGGTAGGTGACGCAGGATGTTCAAGTAAATCGGTAGTAGGGTCAGGACGGCGATGTCGTTGGACAATAGGAATGATCCAAAGAATGAGGTCAGGACCATGGATTGGACAATGACGCGGCTATTTCCGGACCAGTCGATCAATTTTATCGAAGCCCACCGTAATAAGCCTGACGTCTGGAAAAAGGCTAGGACAATCATCAAGCCGAATAAACTGACTAAGACGTCATATTTGATATAGGTCGGGTCAAATTGGCCGAAAATCACAGCGATTGTGGCCAAGCTTGCGGCAATCACAAAGAGCATATTCTGCCGTACCCAAATGTTCATTTTATGCATAAGTAAATCCCCTCAAATTTGTATTCCCATAAAAAAGCCACCAGCCAAGAAATCGGCGGTGACTCCATTAATTGCTACATTATTCTACCAAAAGAAAGTGGGATTAACTATGTAAAATTGCCTTGATTAGCAAATCCGAGAGGGCTTTTGACTATGAATAAATAGCGCGAATAACATTCTCTGTAGTAGACGCTAAATTATCTTTCGCATTGGCAATCAGTTCATCCAAGCTAGCAGCACCTTGGGCAATGCCAAAGACTGCGTCAATGCCTTCAGTATAGAGCGCATCAATTCCCTTTCCGACATGGCCTGCTAAGGCGATGACCTTTCTATCTGGATTGACCGACTTGAAGGCCTGGGCAACACCATATGGAGTTTTCCCGAATTTCGTTTGGAAGTCAATACCGCCTTCACCCGTCAAACATAAGTCACAGCCTACTGCCGCTTCCTGAAGTTTGGTATAGGCCAAAACGATTTCAATCCCCTTGTTCATCTCTGCTTGAGTAAAGGCTAGGAATCCACCACCAAGACCACCCGCTGCTCCAGCACCTGGTGTATCCGCGATTGATTTACCTAAGTCTTTTTGGATAATGTCCGCAAATGCTTGTAAATTATGGTCTAAACTAGCGACCATTTCTTGATCCGCCCCTTTTTGTGGGCCAAAAACAGCTGAAGCCCCTTCTGGACCAACTAGGGGGTTGTTGACGTCAGAAGCGATGATAAAGTGGGTAGTTTTTAAACGTTTGTCTACTTGGTCAACTTTAATGGTTGCTAAGTCAGCCAAGGCGCCACCACCGTAGCCAATTTCATTGCCGGCTTTATCTATCAGTTGGTAGCCTAGTGCTTGGGCCATTCCAGCACCCCCATCATTGGTTGCAGAACCGCCAAGGCCAATAATAATCTCTTGAATACCTTGGTCAAGACAAGCCAAAATCAATTGACCAGTTCCGTATGTTGTCGTCACCATTGGATCCTTTGTTTTCTCGGTGACGTAGCCTAAGCCAGATGCCTCAGCCATTTCAATGATGGCCGTTTTGCCATTACCTAAAAGCCCATATTTAGCCGTTACTGGATCACCTAAGGGACCAACCACTTCCGCTTCAATGACTTTCCCATCCGTTGCGTCAACTAGGGATTGGACAGTGCCTTCACCACCATCCGCCATGGGAATCTCCACAATTTCCGCATCCGGCAGAGCTCGGCGAATGCCTATCGCCATTGCCTTGCAAGCCTCCAAAGCTGTCAAGGACCCCTTGAAGGAATCCGGTGCCACTAAAATTTTATGCATATACTTGTCACTCCCGTCTTGAATGTCTTTGTTTCATTCTACCAAAAAAGCGATTACAAAACCTAGATTGAAGGTTTCCCTTAACTTGAAAGTGATAATCTTGTGTGGTATTATAACGCTAATATTAGCGGTAAAGATTTTTTGTAGGCATTCTTTAAAGGATGCCTTGATGGAAGTGCTAGATAAATTCTAAAATATTCAGCGTTTCGTGTATTGAAGAGGTGATCATTTTGCTAGGCATGTCTAAAACAAGATTTTTTATTAGTTTTTGCTTATCCCTATTTCTACTTTATGGCATGGTATCACAAAGTAGTCAAATGATGAATATCGGTAGTCTCGCAACACTTATCTATCTCGTAATCCTAACCATCTATGATTTTGTGGTTAAACGACGTCAGAAATAATAGTCATCATATGAGGCTATAATATGCATACATCTTCCTTTGGCGTTACGGATTAAGAATACTTATTTATTCAATATATGGCTAAATTGAATAACTTGAGTGTTTCAGAATTAGTGAGAACAAGTCTTCTGACAGACCTAGAAAAGCAAATAGATATAACCTTGTACGAGAAAGCAATGGCACAACATCAATCTAAAGATGAAAGCATATCTCACCAAGAGATGCTAGAAGAGTTGGGCTTTTAGGCTGTAATAAATTTTAAACATATAAAATAAGGACCAAGATTTGGGATTATGCGCTTGCACTTTTTCCCTAGTCTAGGTCCTTTTTGCTATGTTTTACTCACTTTCAACAACTATATCATCTGACAAATCCGCCCAGTGGTTGGTTGGTCCGTGTCCATGGCCGACGTCGATTCCGTCTGCGATAGCACCCTGGATAAACTGCTTGCCGATAATGATGGCATCCTTCAAGTCAGTTCCTTTAGCCAATTCGGCTGCGATTGCGGCAGACAAGGTATCCCCTGTCCCGTGTGTGTTTTCTGTATTGACCCGTGGACTAGACAGCCATAATTGTTCCCGGTTTTCAAAGAGAACTAAGTCTCTGGCCCGTTCTGCTTTTGAATGGCCCCCTTTGACAATCACGTTTTTAGCCCCATATCCTTGTATCTTCAATCCCGCCGCCAACATATCCGCTTCTGATTCAATGGTCATGTCAGCGATGATTTCTGCTTCTGGAATATTTGGTGTGACTAAGGTCGCAAGAGGGAGTAATTTGTTTTGAATGGCGTCGACGGCGTCTTGGTCCAACAATTGATGCCCGCCCTTAGCCACCATGACTGGGTCAACGATTAAAGGTCCAAAGTCTACCTCTTTCAGATTTTTAACCACATTCTCTACATATGCCCCGTTAAATAACATGCCTGTTTTGACAGCGCCGATTTTGAAGTCCGCTTTCAATGAGGTAAATTGTGCATCGATAAAGTCCAGGGGTACTGGTAAGGCCGATTGGACGCCTAAAGTATTCTGGGCAGTCAAGGCGACCACAATAGACATACCAAAGGCTTTGCGAGCTTGGAAAGTTTTCAAGTCAGCTTGAATCCCTGCACCCCCACCTGAGTCAGACCCAGCGATTGTCACTACTTGTGGTGTTGAATTTACCATTTAGTCCACCTCCAAAATATCCGCTACTTCAGCTTTTAAATCTCTTACGCGTTGTGTCACCGAATCTGCCAACATAATTTCAGAAACTACTGAAATCCCCGCAATCCCACTACCGGCTAATGTTTTGATATTATCCAGTTGAATGCCGCCAATTGCGACAACGGGGATGGCTACTTGGCTGCTGATCGTCTGTAAAGTTTCTACTGTTACTAGGCTGGAATCCTTGGTAGTTGTTGGGAAGATGGCCCCAACACCCAAATAGTCCGCCCCTTGTTGGTAGGCTTCTTCTGCCCGCGCTAGGGTTTTTGTTGAGACCCCTAAAATCTTGTCTGGCCCGATGAGTTTCCGAACCACGTCAACCGGCAATTCGTCGTCGCCAATATGGACACCCGCTGCGTCCACCGCTAGCGCTAAGTCCACCCGGTCGTTGATAATCAATGGCACATCATATCGGTCGGTGATGGCTTTCAACTTTTGAGCTAAGGCGTAAGCATCGCGGCTGGTTGCCGTTTTGTCCCGGAATTGAACCAACGTAACCCCCGCCTTGACTGCGTCTTCAACCACATGTAAAAAGGCGTCTTCTTGGTAATCAAAACCTGCTGTGACTAGATATAAACTGTAATCCATTATAGTTGACCTCCCTTGATACCTGTTACCCATTCATCGTCTTCTAACAATAGGGATAGGTTGTTCAATGTTGCTTGTCTAAAATCGGCTAGACCATGTGTTGTTGCGTCCGCTTTTTCACCACATAAATTGAAGTAAGATACCGCTAAAATCACAGCCTCTAGGGCTGGTTGACCAACTCCTAATAAGGCTGTAATCAAGGCGCCGACAATGTCTCCAGTCCCAGTAAAGCGACCAAGATTGTCTACCCCATTTTTCAAGTAGTAAATGCCTGACGCATCAGCGACCACGTCTACTGGTCCTGTTGCTAATAGAGTTATACCGGCATGGTCTGACACCCATTCTTGCATGGCTTGGCCCAATTCCACTAAGGCCGCCTCACTTTGGTCATCGGCCCCAGCATCAACACCTCGTCCCGTCGACCCTAGACCACAGAATGTCCGCATTTCAGACAAGTTACCCTTGATGACATCTGGTGTAGATGCGCTGATTTCTTGTGCTAGGTCATTACGCAAGGGACTAGCTGAAACCCCTACTAAATCCAGCACGAAAGGCGTGTCTGTTTCGTCAGCTGTTCTAGCAGCCAATACAATGTTGCGGATTTTCTCAGGCGACAAACTCCCAATATTGATCAAGGCCCCATCATTTTGATTGAAGAAAATCTCCATCTCAGCTGCCTGGTCTGCCATGACTGGGGCCGCCCCCACATATAATAAGGCGTTGGCCACTGATTCCACCGTCACGGTATTGGTTAAGCACTGGATTAGCGGACTTTTAGCTAATGGGAAGGGGTTGTCGTAAGTTGGTAAGGCTTTTAATGTATATAAATCGATTGTCATCTTTTAAATCCTTTCAATATCGCATCTTTTAAATCATTATGGTGAAGTATCGTCGTTGTTCAATTATCTAGATATCTTTGGAAAAAAAAAGCCCCCTTTCCTGTCAGTATTCGACAAAAGGGGGAAATAGTCGTCCAAATGAATGATAGCAAGGCAAAAAGCCAAACGAATCATATTTTTGACAATATTTACTGCATTTTCCTTCGCCAGCATTAACTGTATCAGGTTCCATGGGTATAATCTCAGCTGTCACAGCACCCCAAATGTCTCTATGAATTAATTCTATTCAAACAATCTTTTAAAGGAATGTCAACCCTTTCAATTTGAGGTACTTTTGAACGATAGTTAAAAAAGTAAAGCCTTAGGTCTTATGCTTTACCTACCATAACCATAGATGGCATATCTTCCTTCTAAAGAATGCTCTTGTTTACGCACTATTGTAAGCATGTGATTGGTATGGGTATAATAAGGGAATTCGACACAACTTTATAGGAGGTCTAAAGTATGAAAAATTTTGAACATTACAGCCAAGTCGACACGGAAGTCCTTAGAGAAATATGGAACGATATTTTGGTGGACGGTGTCGCCTTCCCTGGTTTAGACCTCTATTCAAGTGCCGCATTTGAGAAGAAACTGGCTGCTTATAATCAAGTTGACGTCTTGCAGGTGGATGATCAGATTGCTGGCTACTACCTAATTAAAGCAAATAACGAAGGTCGGGCAAGTCACATAGCCAACGGGACTTACGCAGTGAATAAAGCCTTCCGGGGTCAAGGTTTGATCAATGACTTGGTAGCAAAATCCATTGAAACGACTAAAATGAACGGTTTTAGAGGGATTCAATTTAACGCGGTTGTGGCCGAAAATAAGGCTGCTATCCATACTTACGAGAAATTTGGCTTTGAAATTGTGGGAACTATTCCAGGCGGTTTCCAAGTGAAAGACGGTCGTTATGTGGATATGCATATCATGTATCTAGATTTAACGAAGACAAATCCCTAAATTAGGTCTTAGGACGGATACATCAAATCCCTTTTCCATTTAATATATAGACATGAGAAAGGATGATGTACGCAATGAAACAAACATCAAAAATGACCTTGGGCAAGTTCGCCAAAGCCTTATTTAATAAGGAAACACCTACCTACATCAAGGCGATTACTGGATTAGCACTCGCTTATACCGTCTTCCCAGCTGATGTCTTACCAGATATCTTCGGTCCCTTGGGATTTGTGGATGACGCAGCGGTAATTGGTGTCTTGACGACGATTGCCATGTCCTTATTAGATCATTACAATGAAAAACAAGCTACGCAAACAGCCAATACCCACACCGACTTTGATCCAAATAAAGTGATCAACTAGATGAAAATACCTACCCCTAAAAGCCGTGAAACCCACTACCCCGGGTGTTACGGCTTATTTTTTGTGGTTATGGCAAAATAAAAACCACCAACATGCTAGTATGAACTAAGTCGTTGGTGGTTGTGTTAAATCTATAATATTTTTATAACTAATTCTAGTCTAAATATCGGGCTTGAAAAGTCAAACTCTTCCAATGCTTCCCAAAATACGCCAATTACTTGACAGTAATTGTTCGGCTTTTGGTCCAGCCCATCGAGTCTAAACGACTTTTCTCACAACTCGCCTTATTTAACTACTGCAAATCCTGCTGTCCACGCGATTTCTTCGCGGGCTGCTAATGTGATTTGTAGGAAGCCGATTGCTTCTAATTCACGAGCACGTGATAATTCACCTGCGTCTACAAAGTTCAAGCCACTACCTTCTAATGCATCTTTGAAGGTTGCTTTAGCGTCTGCTTCACCAGCTGCTAAAACTGTTGTCGTATTGTCGCCAACTTGTTTAGAAGCTAATGTAGTCCCAAAGTTTGTGTTGAAAGCTTTGATAACTTTCGCACCACTTACTTTTGCTTGGATTTCTTGGGCTGCTGAGGAGTCAGCTGGCACAACTAAACCATCGAAAGTGTCGAAATTTACTGGGTTAGTGATATCAACGATGATTTTGCCTGCTAATTCGTCAACGTAGTTAGAGATGATGCCATCTACTGCTGCGTAAGGCACTGCCAATACAACAATGTCGCCTAATGCTTGTTTACCGTCTTGAGAACCGATGTAAGCGACGTCGTTTCCTGCTTCTTGGAATAAGCCACCGATTGCTGAACCCATGTTACCTTTACCGAATACTGTAATATTTGCCATGTTTATATACCTCTTTCATTTGTAAGTTTATTGGTTACTTGTTGATAGGTATATTTAACCATGAAAATCCACTTACTAAAAGTAGGCACTTTTTCCTTAGCTACTTACTTATTGGTAAGTAATGGCGGATACCAAGGCTTTGCCAGCAAAAAAGTTTTTAATTTTTTTCTGTATTTTCAATTCCAGGCAGGTTACCGTTCAAATAATCGTTCCCCCAAGCCCGCATCACTTCAATAATAGGTCTTAAAGTATCCCCCAATTCACTCAAGGAATACTCCACTCTTGGCGGCACTTCTGCATAGACGGTCCGCTGGATAATCCCGTCTGACTCCAACTTACGCAGGTTTTCCGTCAAGACTTTCTGACTGATCCCTTCGATAGACCGGTGCAGTTCATTGAAACGGTAAGTTCCCTTCAATAATTCTCGAATAATTAAAACCTTCCATTTATTCCCAATTAGATCGACCGTTGTCGCTACTGGACATACCGGTAATTCTTCTTTCGCTAACATGATTTCACCTCAATCGACTTTCTATTACAAGTATCATACCAGAAATTTGCCTGATGATTATTGTGAAAAGACTACAGACATTGATTTTGTGAACCCTTGACGAGAAATAATTTTATCTATTTTACATTTTGTAAATAAAAGAACGATAATCATTGCAGTTTAGAATGACGGCCGATATAATGTTAGGCAATATGGGAAAGAATAGATACTTTTGGGAGAAATATGAATAATGAAGAAAAAGAATATTAACTGGTTACGTTTGTTGGCTTACTTGGCTCTATTGATAATATTTATCGTGTTATCACCATTCATTTTAGTGGTTGCACCTATTCTGGCCTTGTTTTTCTACAAGTTTAAACCAAATAATCAATGGTTCAAAAACAGCTTGATTGCCTTTGCGGGTGCATTAATCGCAACGATTGTCATCTTTTCAATAGATACAGGTGACACTGAAGCCAATCAAACCGCCCTACAATCACAAGCACAAGTCATATCCTCAGATCAAGCTTCTGATAAGGATTCCGATGAGGCTTCTGAATCAGCAGCCGAAGAAGCGGCTGCTAACTCCGCTAAAGATGCGTCACGCAAATCCTCCAAGGAATCTTATGACAAAAAATTAGCCGCTGAATCAAGTGCACGCCAAGCCTCTTCTATGAAACGTGCTGAATCAGAGTCTAAAGAAAAAGCAGCAGCTGAATCTAAAGTAAAAGCCGAAAGTGAAATTGCCAGCCAAGCAAGCGCTGAATTCACAAAAGTACGTACAGTACCTGCTGGGCAAACTTATATAGAAATTAACAATAATATCCCTTACTTTACAGATGCGGATATTACATCGACTGAAGCCTACGAATCATACGGTGAACTGGATAGTTTAGGTCGGGTAACCGCCGCAAACGCTGTCCTCGGCGTCGAACTGATGCCTACTACAGAACGTGGTGATATTTCAGATATTAAGCCCACTGGCTGGCAGCAAGCCAAGTATGCCAATGTTTCTGGTGGTTGGTTGTATAACCGGTCTCACTTGATTGGCCACCAACTAACTGGTGAAGATGCCAATGCCCGCAACTTGATGACTGGGACTAGATGGTTTAATACTGAAGGGATGTTGCCATTTGAAAACTTTGTGGCTAACTATATTGAAGAAACAGAAAACCATGTCCGCTACCGCGTTACACCAGCATTCGAAGGGGATAACCTACTGGCATCCGGTGTATACATGGAAGGTTTCTCTATTGAAGATAACGGGGCAACTATCCAATTCAATATCTATGTACCAAACATCCAGCCAGACGTTGAAATCAATTATGCAGACGGCTCATCAGTAGGTCCTGAAGGCCCAACACAAGATGAATCATTACCAAACTTAAACCAATCTTCAACCGTTTCTGAAACTGCCCCTGCAGCCGAAAGTGCACCCGCTACTACAGCACCTGCATCTGGTGGTGATGTCAGTTCGGTTGATGCCAATGGCAACGGACAGGTAACCATTAAAGAAGCCAAAGCAGCAGGATTTTCAATGCCTATTTATTCAGACCATTGGTTGTATCCATATATGGACGACCGTGACGGCGATGGTATGGTTGGTGAGTAATCCGCCCTACAAGTTGTATATACGCCAAAAAAGACGAAATGCGCTTCAAGAAAAGTGCATTTCGTCTTTTATTATTGTAATGATTAAGCTAAGTCTTCGCTGTCTGAATGGATGACTGCAAATAACGAAGAATACTACATCGATTTAGATAATTTATTTTTATTGGGCGATTCTGCAGGTGGTCAACTCACTCAACAGTACGCTACAATTGCTTCAAATCCTAATTATCAAAATTTATTTGACTTTCAAGTACCTAACATCCAATTTAACGCTGTTGGTTTAAATTGTGGTGCCTATTACATCGGCAATAATATCGGTTCCGCTGATGATTTTCCTTATTACCTCGATGGAAAAATGACTGATCAACTAAAAGCTCAGTTACCCGTTGAACAATACATCACTACCAACTTTCCCCCTGCTTTTGTCATGACATCAAGCCATGATTTCCTAAAAGAAACTGCTATCCAATTTGGCCAATTTTTAATTTCTAAAGGGAATGAAGTCTACTTTAAAATCTATAGAAACACTGATGGTTCTGAACTAAATCATGTATTTCACATTGATCAAAAATCCGGTGTTGCAAAATACTGTAACCTAGATCAAATTGGTTTCTTTAGAAAACATATGTGTTAGAAAAATGATATAAAGTTAGTAATCATGTTCATCATGGTTTACTGGCTTTATTTTTTTATATCATCGAAAAAGGATAGATATCCATTAAAAATGACGATCAGTCCTTTATCCTGTATATTTTTCTACATTAGCAGTTCATATGGCGACAATAGTTTTGCTTTGGTAATCATGTGCGCAATTTCTTCCGGTGACTCTTTTCCATCTTTTTTAATCCACAACGTCATAATCCCCACAATAGATGATAGTAAGATTTCAATCGCATAGTCTTCAGGCAGGTCTAGTTTCTCAAACTTTACGCGATTAGACTGCTTCACCTTTATATCAATAAGTTGGCCAATAATAGACTTTAAGGTTTGCATGAAATTGGGATCCCCACCTGGGCTTGCAATAGCTTTTACAAAGTCAAATTCACCTTTAACATAGACTAAGGCTTCTAAAATTTCATCATATGGAATCAATTCTAAAGATTCCTTGGCTTCTTTATGATCCGAATCCTTTAAAATAATCGCCTCTAAGTCAAACATCACTTCTTCTTCTAACTTATTCATTAAGTCATACTTGTCTACATAATGTAGATAAAAGGTTCCGCGATTGATGTCACATCTTCTGGCGATATCACTCACAGTCATCGCCTCAAATCCCTTTTCATGTACTAAATCAATAAAGGCTGCTTTAATTTTTTCTTTTGTTTCCATCTTCCGGCTCATTGATTATCCTACTTTCTTTGAATAGATTAATTGACAAATATTGTTATAAAATCAACACTTTTTTGTATTTTGTTTATTGAATCTCTTGCACAATCATTATATACTCTCTAAGTAAATAAATCAACACGTTGTTCATTTACTTGGGCAATCATTTTATATTTATAAGGAAGGAAATGAAAATGAGTTACATAGAGGTTATTAATAGTTCTAAACATTATAAAATGGGTGAGAATGTCATCACCGCGAATAATGATGTGAATTTTTCAATTGAAAAAGGTGAATTAGCCATTATTTTAGGGTCATCCGGTGCCGGAAAATCTACCATGCTAAATATCCTGGGAGGCATGGATTCGAATGATGAAGGACAAGTCATCATTGATGGCAATGACATTGCTACTTATAACAAAAAGCAATTAACCAAATACCGCCGAGAGGATGTCGGCTTCGTATTTCAATTTTATAATTTAGTGCCTAACTTGACTTCTAAGGAGAATGTAGAGTTGGCTTCTGAAATAGTTAAAGATGCGAGTGATCCTATCGAGGTATTAGAGGGTGTAGGTTTAGGTGAGAGGATCGACAACTTCCCTGCACAATTATCCGGTGGTGAGCAACAACGCGTTTCTATTGCAAGAGCGGTTGCTAAAAAACCAAAAATCTTACTATGTGATGAGCCAACAGGTGCTTTAGACTTTGAGACAGGTAAACAAGTCCTACAAATCTTACAAGATATGAGTCGCAAGAATGGTGCCACTGTAGTTATCGTGACACATAATGCAGCCATAGCACCTATTGCTGATAGAGTTATTCACATGCGTAATGCTACAGTGGAATCTATTGAAGTAAATGATTCACCTGAAAATATCTCAGATATCGAATGGTAGGTGACAAATAGACATGAAAAAGAAAATGTTATGGAAGGATATTCGAAAATCAATCACTAAATCAAAAGGTAGATTTTTCTCTATCATGGGGTTAATGTTGATAGGTTCTTTTGCCTTAATTGGTTTAAAAGTGACTGGGCCAGATATGCGAGCAACTGGTGAACATTATTTTGACGAGTTAAACGTTTCTGATATCACTGTGATTGGTTCAATGGGTATTGATGATGATGATGTTGAAATCTTGGATAAAACCTCGGGCTTGGCAGATATTGAATATGGCTATTTAAAGGATGTCACTATTGATGATAGCCATACAGCTATTCGTGTATTCTCAATGGGAGAAGATATCTCTGATTATGAATTAGTGGAAGGTCAATTACCTAAAGCAAGTAATGAAATAGCGATAGATGCAAGCTTTGATGATCAATATCAAGTAGGTGATAAAATTGACCTGTCAGAACAGGCAGATGCCTCTGGTGATACCGTACTAAAAGAAGACACCTATGAAATTGTTGGTTTTATTTATTCTGGTGAAATTTTATCCAATCTAAACCAAGGTGCTTCTACAGCCGGAACTGGCGCCTTAAAGGGTTACGCGATTGTACCTGAATCTGCGTTTGATTCAGATGTCTACATGCTAGCTCGATTAAGATTCGATGATTTAATCGATATCGATCCTTATTCCGATACTTATACTGACCGTCTTCAAGACCATAAAGATGATTTAGATGATGCCTTAGCAAACCAACCAGAAAATCGTCTTGAAACAATTAAAAATGATTATCAATCGGAAATTGATGATGGCCAAAAACAAATTGATGATGCCAAGAAGAAATTGGCAGATGGACAAGCACAACTAGATGATGCCAAACAACAATTAATTGATGGTCAAGCTGAAATTGAAGATGCACAAAATCAATTAGACACTAAAGTAGCTGACGCCACTACACAAATTAATGATGGTGCCAATCAAATTGCGAATGCCCATACTACAATTGATGATAGTCAAGCACAATTAGATGCTGCTAAAACGCAGTTAGCTAATGGGCAAGCTACATTGGACGAAAAGTGGCACCAACTCCAAGATGGTAAAGCTAAATTAAACCAAGCAAAGAAACAGTTAAATGATAGTCAAAATCAGTTAACTACCGCAAGAAGCCAATTAGACCAAGGTCAAACGGCGATTGCTAATGGTTATAGTCAATTAGCTGAAAAGAAAGCCCAAATAAATAGCGCTGAGGCAAAAATCGCCGAAGCAAACGCAACACTTGAAAGCAAACAAGCTGAGTATGATAACAAATACAGTGAATATACTCAAAACTTAAATGCTTTTGAGGAAAAACAAGCTGACTACGAAGCAAAAGCCAGTCAAGTAGAAGGCGCACAAAATCAACTTGATCAAAACAATCAAGAATTGGCAAATGGAAAAGCAAATTATGAAAAGGGTATCCAAGCTTTAACAGAACAAATCACTAGCCTACAAAATAAATTAGATGCAGGTGATTTAAATGAAGCTGATACTGCTGATTTACAAGCACAAATTGCTGACCTACAAGAAGAATTAGATGCTAGCCAAAGTGAATATGAATCCTTCATGAATTCAACATACACTCCTGGAATGGCAAAAATAGAGGCTAGTCAAGCTGAGTTAGACCAACAAAAATCAGCATTAGAAAGTGCTAAAAGTCAACTAGATGCTGGCCAAGAACAATTAAACAGTGCTAAAGCACAATTAGATACTGCTAACAAACAATTAAGTGATGGTAATGCTGCATTATCTAGCAATCAAGCCAAAATTGATGATGGTAAAGCTCAAATTGAAGCAGCAACTGCTAGCTTAAGCGAGAATGAAGCCCTCTTACAAGAAAAAGAAGCGGCATACCAAGATGGCTTATCCAAATACAATGCCGGTATCCAATCTTATAATGACGGTTTAAATACTTACTATGAGGGTCTAGCACAATGGACTGCTGGTGTAGAGACATTAGATAAGAAATCAGCGGAATACCAAGCGAATGTAGATAAGTTAGCCGCAGCAAAAGCGGAATTAGCTGATAAAGAAGCGGAATTAGCCCAAGCAGAAGACCAATTAGCAACTGAATCTGCGGATGCTGAAGCCCAAATTGCAGATGCCAAAGAAAGTCTTGCGGAGGGTCAGGCAGAATACGAAGATAAAGCCGCTGAATTCGCTAAAACCAAAGCGGATGCTGAAGATGAGATAGCAGACAAAGAAGATGAACTAGCCGAAGCACAAGAAATGGTGGATAATTTATCCCTACCAACTTATTCCGTAAATAGTCGTCGGGAGATTCCAGGTAGCGATGGGTATAAAATCTATAGTACCATTTCAAATATTGTAGATTCCCTAGCAAATATCTTCCCAATCTTCTTATACTTCGTTGCTGCACTAGTTACCTTTACTACCATGACACGCTTTGTAGACGAAGAACGGACTAAATCAGGTACCTTGAAAGCCCTAGGTTATGATGACCAAGACGTTATTAAGAAATTTACTTTCTACGGTTTAACCGCCAGCTTATCTGGTACTATTTTAGGGATTATCTTAGGACACACCCTACTCCCTTATATTGTTTACAATGCTTATAGTGCAAGCTATACCTTGCCAGCCATTGAATTACACTTCCACTGGGCAATTTCCTTGGTTGCCATTCTTTTAGCCTTATTAGCAGCTGTTTTACCAGCCTACTTAGTAGCGAAGAGAGAATTACAAGAACAACCTGCGCAACTGCTTTTACCAAAAGCACCTAGCGCTGGATCTAAGATTTTATTAGAACGGATTACACCAATTTGGAACCGGATGTCCTTCACCCACAAAGTAACAGCAAGAAACATCTTCCGTTATAAACAACGGATGCTAATGACAATCTTTGGTGTTGCCGGTGCTACTGCCTTATTATTCTCAGGGCTTAGCGTACAAACATCTATTGGCGAAATTAACCAACGTCAATTTGGTGAATTAATCCATTACGATATGATTGTAGCGGAAAATGATTATGTCTCTGATCAACAAAATGGTGAGATTAAGGATACTTTATCTTCTCAAGACATTGATCAATTCGGTGAAGTAGAATATCAAGAGCTAACAACTGTCGGTGGAAAACAAAACGATACACAAGATATTACTTTAATTTCCCCAGAAAATATAGATGAATTTTCAGACTATATTCAATTAACTGAACGTGGTTCTGATGAAACGCTAAACTTACCAGATGATGGCGTAGTCATTTCTGAACGACTAGCCAGCCTATTAGATGCTGAAGTGGGTGATACAATTACACTTCAAGATACGAACGGTAAAGACCGTGAAATGAAAGTATCAGGAATTACAGAAATGTATATTGGTCACTTTGTCTTCGCTAGTCCACAAGTTTATGAAACAATTTACGGTGAGGATTACCAATCTAATGCTTATCTAGTCAACTTAAAAGATGATTCAATTAACAACACAGAAAATCAAGCTGCAAAATTCATTGAATTAGACGGTGTTGCCGGTGTAGTACAAAACACTACCCTAATGAATCAAATCGATACAATTGTTCATTCATTGGATAAAATCATGACTGTTCTAATTGTTGTTGCTGGTTTACTAGGTATCGTTATCCTATATAACCTAACGAATATTAATGTTTCTGAACGGATGCGTGAATTATCTACTATCAAAGTACTTGGTTTCTTTGATAATGAAGTTACCTTATATATTTACCGTGAAACAATCGTTTTAACTGCCCTAGGTATACTAGTAGGTTTCGGTATTGGTGAAATGCTCCATCAATATATTATTCGAATCGTTCCACCTGCTGATGTAATGTTTAACCCTGCACTAGCAGCGACAAGCTTTATTGTTCCAGCTGTTATTATCGGATCAATTACAGCCGTTCTAGCCTATATCATTTATAAACGCCTACAACACGTCGATATGCTAGAAGCATTAAAATCAGTCGATTAATTGGATTATTTATCCTATAAAAAAAGAATCCCCAGAAGTACGCAGACATACGCTTACTTCTGGGGATTTTTTATTGGATACCAAAGTGTATAAGCCTGATTTGACGATAATAAATAAGAATTTAACCACCATAGGTAATGAAAATTACTTATTTTAAATTACTTAATCACCGATTCGATACGCTTCAATTGGTTTTGATAGTTAAGGTAAAGACTGGTAAACCGATTGTCATGTTTATCGTCCCATGGTTTTGGTCCGCCACAGAAATGAAGGATAGAGGTATTGGCCATAACCCAGTGAATATCGTGTTGGGTAAGACTTTTGGTAAAATAGCGCATATATTTACGGGTATCATAATTCCAAATTTCTTCGGGTATTTCCTTCGTATATTTACCATACAAATGGTTTAGAATATCTTGGTCAGGTAAGAAGAGTAACAGATTATATTTTTCAATCATTCGCGCAATATCTGACCATTTGACAATTTCTCTAGCTTTATCTAAATCAATCACCATCACACCAGAATTATAGTATGCATGGTCAACGTCAAGTCGCATTTGGTTTACTCGAGTAGAAACGTCCGTCAACCCAACATGTGTAGCGGCTGCTAGCATATGACCTTCTAAATCTGTTTGCCACAGCTCTAATAAAGGGTTAACCACCAAAATATCTGGATCTAAATAAATCACACGTTTCATTTCTTTAGGTAATATTTCACCCGCAAGCAAGCGGAAGTACATCTCTTTTGGGTACCTATCTTCAGTTTTAGCGCTATTCCATCGACTGCCATCAATTTCAATCGCTTCAAAACCAAACTGTAAATAATCCGTTAACTTCTGCAATTCGCGAATAGTTTGCATTGCAATTGATTCATGAATCAGCCAAATACGGATGGCTTGGCCTGGATTATTTTGGCGAATCGATGTTAATGCCACTTTTAAGGGATTTAAATAGCCTTCATCGATGGTAAATAATAATTCAATCTGTTCGTCCAAGAGCATAACCCTCCAATTTATTTATAATATTATACATATATTAACATCTTTATGGCAATTCAGTATGGATAGTCCGTCATTATTCACTTAAAAAATAGACAAAAATCCCTCAAGTTTGGCAACCAATCTTGAGGGGAATTTTTTTATCCAAAGTAGATAGCAGTTTTTTTGTCTAATAAGAATGGTCTATAGTAGGCAAAAGTACTCGCTAATGGTAATAAATGTTCTGGTAACGCTAAACCTAATGCTTCTTTTAGATAATCCTTCCGCTTAGAGATTCTTGACCAAAGTTCTGGTTGTTTAATCTTAATCTCTTCACGTAGTGCCGCGTCCGCAACCGCAATCGTCGATTCAGCTGAAACACCATTATGGTTCGCTTGTGAAGGTATAAAGTCTAGTTGGAAGATGTAGCCACTTTGAATTGTTGCATCAGAGTCTTTATAAAATGGTGAGCTTAGCCATTCTTCGTCAGCTACTAAATGCCCCGGGCACAAGTTCCAGCCATAAGTAGCTTGCGGATAAAACTCACTGAACGCTTGGTAGAAGTCGCCACCCTTTTTCCCGATAGTTAAATTATCTAACCACCATTTATAAGCTTGGAAATAGGGGTAAACGACTTCTTCTAAGTATCCTGGATCACGTTCAGCGAGCTGACTTTCATCTTTCACTGCATAGCCAGAACGGCTAGACAAGCCACCTTTATAGGCTACAGTTAATGCAACTTTATCGCCATCATTTAACGTGTTATCAGTTGGATAAATATTAGCGTCTTTAAAACGATCACCGAAGGCTGCAATGGTCACAACAGAAGGATATTGACCATCGCGATTTAAGTGATTACCTGCTTCTAACTCACTTTGGTCAACGGCTAGCTGGTTCATTGCTTCAAGGACAGCATCAGATGCAAGGGAAGCTCCGTATTCATAACGAGCGATTTCCTCTGCGTTGTTTGTTACACGAGCACCTTCTTTTGGATGCATGTATAGTTGGGTTGCATTCACTACCTTGTCAGAACCGAAAACTTCTTGTATACCATCCACAATAAATGCTGGTATTGAATGATGGTTGTGGAAGTTAGTCATATCATTAGATAAAAGCTTCCAGTCTACTAATCCAATTCGTTTAGAATCATCTACTTTAATATCTTTTAAATAGTCAGCGAAAGTTTTAGTGAAATCCATAGGTTGGTTTGGTAAAGAGAAGAATGGACAAAGAACGCCTTCGCTTTGTGTACGTGCCATACTAGTCTTATTGAAATTCTCATTACCTAAAATCAATGTCGACGTCCCGTCTTGGTTTATTACTTGGATAGCTTCCTCAAATCGTGGAATAAAGCCAGTTAAATATTCAAAATTACTACCGTGTTCCTTGTCTGCGTAAATCATCAATGATGAGAAGTCATATTTTCGCATTAACTGAAGGACTTTCTCCTTGCGTTGAGCGAAGGTAGCGTCACTTAAAATGATAGGTTTTCCAGAATTATCCTTGGTTGGCGCTAATGTTTGTTTAAATTGAATCGTCATATGAAGTCTCCTTAAGCTTTTTACGCAAATCATCAGAAAGATATGATAATTGAATGCGCTTTATTGTTCCAACATCCATCTTACCATGATTTAAAATTAAAGCTAGTCTTGTACTGTTAGAGATATTTTCATATGGATTGATGACCTATTGTTGTTTAATTTCCTTGAATAAATTAATCATTTCAATAGCATTCGTTGCATAAGTAAACCCAAGGTTACCAGCTTTAGTACCAGAGCGTTCAATAGCTTGTTCGATGTTTTCAACGGTTAAGACACCAAAAATGACCGGTAATTTATGGGTTAAACCTACTTGAGATACCCCGCTTGATGTTTGATTAACTACCACATCAAAGTGACTTGTAGCCCCTCTAATCACAGCACCCAGTGTAATGATTGCATCATATTTACCTGTTTCAGCCATCGTTGCGGCTGTAAGCGGGATTTCATAGGCCCCCGGCACCCAAGCAACGTCGATATTTTCTGTCAAAACGCCTGAACGCGTAAGGCCATCTTCACAACCACTTAGTAAGCTTTTAGTTAAAAAATCATTGAATCGTGCAATGACAATCCCAATTTTAACATCTTCTCCGTTGTACAATTTTCCTTGAATAATATTCATGCTATTTTCCTCCATATTTTATAAGTCTAATAAATGACCCATTTTTACTTTTTTAGTGATTAAGTAGTTTTCATCATCCGGATTAGCAGCCATTTCAATACTCACACGGTTGGCTACTTGGATACCAGATTCTTCTAATTGTGCGATTTTATCTGGGTTGTTGGTCATCAGGTCAATGGACGTCACACCCAGTTCCTCCAACATTTGTGCAGCCGTATGGTATTCCCTTAAATCATCTGGGAATCCTAGGGCATGGTTCGCTTCTACAGTATCCAGTCCTTCTTCTTGTAACTGGTAGGCTTTTATTTTATTGATTAAGCCAATACCGCGACCTTCCTGTCTTAAATATAAGAGAACACCCTGGCCAGCTTCATTGATTTTCCGCAGGGCTTCATGTAATTGCTCTCCGCAGTCACACCGGTTTGATCCCAGTACATCTCCCGTTAAACATTCAGAATGCAAACGCGTTAGGACCTGTCCCTTACCTGAAACATCCCCTTTTACCAAAGCCACATGTTCTTGATTATCTACATCGTTGATAAAAGTATGGATAGTAAATTCACCAAATTTTGTCGGCATCTTAGCTTGTGATACATGGCGGGTATGACGCTCAGTTTTTAACCGGTAGTCTTGTAAGCCTTTAATAGTGATGACTGGCATCTGCCATTTCTCTGCTTGCTCAAGCAATTCGGCTTGGCGCATCATCGTACCGTCTTCGCGCATAATTTCTACACAAACACCCACTGGATTCAGTCCAGCTAATTTCATCAAATCAACCGTTGCTTCTGTATGACCATTTCGCTCCAAGACACCATTTTCTTTCGCCACCAATGGGAAAACATGTCCCGGACGGTTAAAGTCGCTGGGTTGGCTATTTGGATTTGCTGCTTCACGCATGGTTAACCCACGTTCAACTGCGGATACACCTGTACTTGTCTCTTTATGGTCAATGGATACCGTAAATGCGGTTGTATGTGGGTCTGTATTATTATCCACCATCGGCGACAAATTCAACCGACTAGCTACTGCTTGACTCATTGGCTGACAAATCAACCCTTTAGCATGAGTTGCCATAAAATTAATATTAGCTGTTGTTGCAAACTCAGCTGCACAAATTAAGTCTCCTTCATTTTCTCTATTCTCATCATCCAAAACCATAATGATTTGGCCTGCTTGTAATGCTGCTAATGCGTCTTCGATTGTTGAAAAATCCATCTATACCCGCTCCTTCACTGTAAATTGCTCAATATACTTACCAACAATATCATTTTCTAAATTCACGATAGTGCCTACTTGATAGGTTGAAAAAATTGTTTGTTCACTGGTGTGAGGAATGATTGATACTTTAAATGTATCTCCTTCAACGCCAGCAACTGTTAAACTTGTGCCATCGATAGCAATAGACCCCTTCATGATGATATAGCGCATTAATGGTTTACTTGTTTGAACCGTGTACCAATTAGCGATACCATCCTCCTCAATTGCGGTGATTTTACCAATACCATCAATATGGCCACTTACAATATGACCACCGAATCTTGCATTTGCCTTCATCGCCCGTTCCAGATTCACGCGGCTATTGTTAGCAATTCCTTCTAAAGACGTTTTCGCAATCGTTTCTGGCATCACTTCAACTTGGAAATTCGTATCAGCGTAATTCGTCACGGTAAGACAAATGCCGTTCACACTAATCGAGTCACCTAGATTGACATCGGATACTATTTTTCTTGAGGCAATGGTTAAAAGAAGTCCTGCATGATTGTTGATGGCCTCGATACTTTCAATACGGCCAATATCTTCGATAATTCCTGTAAACATTTAATCCACCCTACTTTCTATCAAAAGGTCTTTACCTAATGACGTGATTGCCTGAACATTACTTGTAAGTGCTTGGTCCATCTGCGGAAAACCAAAACCACTGATAGGACTATACTGGTCAAAACCACCAATTACTTTGGGCCCAATATAAGTGTGAATTTCCTGGATTAAACCAGCTTCAAGTAACGAAGCATTTAGTTTTGATCCACCTTCAACATAAATACTTTGAATACCTTGTTGGCCCAGTTGTGTGATTAAATCAAGTAAATCTACTTTGTTATCCTTTTCCTTCACAACCAATAGCTGACAACCGGCTGCTTGATAGGCTTGGTGATCTTCTGGGTTCTGATTAATTGTCGCAATAATTGTGGGCGTTTCCTTCGCTGTCGCCACTAATTGGCTGTTTAAGGGGAGCTTCAAGCTAGTATCACAAACAATACGGATAGGATTAATCCCCTCAAAATCGTCAATTCGAACAGTTAACGATGGATTATCAGCAAGCGCAGTCCCTATGCCAACCATAATGGCTTGGTTACTGTGGCGTTGGTAATGCACATGCTCTCGTGCAATTTTGTCCGTTATCCACTGGGAATCCCCAGTGTAGGCAGCCGTCCGCCCATCTAGGGTCATGGCGTATTTCATGGTGACATAGGGGCGTTGATGAGTCATAAAGTAATTGAATTTACGGTTAAGATCTTCACTCTCTTTGGCTAATAGACCCGTTTCTACTTCAATATGGTGGTTTCTTAGTTCCTGGATGCCTTTTCCAGCAACCAATGGATTCGGATCAATTGCAGCAACTATCACTTTTTCAATACCCGCTTCGATAATAGCTTGCGTACAAGGCGGCGTTTTACCAAAATGACAGCAGGGTTCCAGCGTGACGTACATAGTTGCCCCTTTTACATCATGCCCTTGTTCGCTGGCATCCTTTAAGGCTTCTCTTTCCGCATGCAAACCACCATACTGCTGATGATAGCCTCGACCGATGATTTGGCTATTCTTTACGATAACTGCACCAACCATAGGATTAGACCTTGTCCAACCCTGTCCTAATTTGGCTAGGTCAAGTGCTTCTTGCATATAGTCTTTCATTCACTCATCCTTTCTCTAAACAACAAATAATCCAGTCAGAGTGACGAAAAAAAGCCCTAGAAATAAGATTCCTAGGGCACACAAATAAACTATAGACTTATAGTATTCGTTTATTTTAATTCTACTCTTCTTCCATCCAGACTCTACTGTCGGTCTCGGAATTACACCGAGTCAACCCCTAATTAAAGGGGGTCGCGGACTTTACCGCCGGTCGGGAATTACACCCTGCCCTGAAGATTTTATTTGAATGTTTATGGTGATATCATACGGTATTAAAAAGAAAATGTAAACCCAAATGTATTTTTTAAATTAAAAATATATACTATAGAGTATTTATCATGGGTGATTGGATAAAAAATTTCCCTTCACTTGGCCATTTTTACCCAAGTATAGTTTGCCAAACTCATCAATTAAGCCATGGAATTCCTGGGCTTCTTCATAAGTGAAGTCATCCGGTAGGTTAATCTCTTGGTAAAGGCTTTGATAGGTTGTGTACGAATTGCCTGTCAACCAACTGAATAACCGCCTAGCGTAGGCATCAGCGATAAACGCTGGTTGGTCAAATATAAAAACGCGAAATACGTCAGCTGTTTCAAACCCTACCCCCTGTAATTTCAAGATTTCACTTCGCAACTGTTTTCCGTATTCATACTCCATGGCTTGATAATCCCATTTGTGGTTATCAAACCATTGGAAACTGGCTTGAATTGCTCGCGCCTTGTTGCGGTAGAATCCACTTGGTCGAATCAACGTTTCTAATTCTTCCAGTTGGAGTTTTAAAATTTCTTCTGGCAAAAAGTCAGTAGCTGCGTTCAAGTTATTTAGGGACTTTTCAACGTTACGCCAGTTGGTATTTTGAACAAGGATAGCCCCCAAGATAATTTCTACCTTAGATTCAGCAGGCCACCATCCTTGTGGCCCCATTTCTTTCAGTAAAGTATCATATAATTTTCTAATAGCTAATTTATCCATCATCTCACCCTAAATTATTTTGCCGTTATGTGGTATTTTTCTTTGCATCTTCATGTAAAAATTAATGGGTTCCTATGAGCGTCACACCTATACTTGGTGGTTATCTAGCTTGGATTGGTCAAAGCCTTCTAAAGCCAGCAAGGCAATTTTGCGGTCGATACCACCTGCATAACCAGTTAATGCACCGTTAGTGGCTACAACCCGGTGACATGGAATTAGAATCGAAATGGGATTGTGGCCAACAGCACCGCCAGCTGCACGAGCTGAGCCTCTTTTCCCAAGAGTGTTTAAAGCAACTTTATCAGCTAATTCCTTATAGCTAGTCGTTTGGCCGTAAGGGAGATTAATCAGTGCGTTCAGGATTTGCTTACGGTAAGACGTTACTTCTGGGGCCAAAATGTTTGGGTCAAGAGTTGGGTTCTCACCAGCAAAATAAGCGTCTAACCAATTTTTGACTTGCTTTGTCACTGGCGTTTCTCCTTCTATCATAGTCTGTAAATCGTATTTACCACCAAAGTATCTTTGATCACTAAACCACAATCCTTTAATCGCATGTTCATCATTCACGATAGTCATTTGACCAAGTGGTGAGGTGTAAGATGATTTGTAATACATGGTAATCCCTCCTGGGTTAAGATGACAGATACCCTAGCTATCTCAAAAAAAGATGGGGATAGCTAGGGTATGGCTATTATATACTTGTAGTAATGCTACTTATTCTGCGTACTGTGCAATACCATTACCAAAGGACCAGTTCTCTTTATTTACTTCTACTAAGTTGATAAAGACATCTTCTTTGCGAATATCTAATTGGCTATTTAATTTATCAGCAACTGTCTTGTATAAAGCTTTTTTCACCTCAGTTGTACGCCCTTCATTCATCGTGATTTGAATGATCACGATACCATCTGTACGGTCAATACCTAGGTAGTTGGTAGAAAATATCAGTTCTTCAGCTTTTAAATCATTAACAACCACAAACTTATCCTCTTCAGGAATGCCAACTGTTTCAAGCATAGATTCGTAAACTAACTCACCTAGTTGTGATTTAAATTCTGCAGTCCTACCTTCTAAAAGATCGATTCTAACTAATGGCATGTAGCACACTCCTTATCTTTTTGCATAATATTATTATATATGAAAATTTAATTAAATTGCTAGTTTCACCCTACAACAATTTTTTAGAAGTACCGTACTATACATTGATTGATATATGTAAAGGAATATCTTTTTATAGGTACTTGTTGATTTCTAGCATAAAAAAAACCGATAACGCCTTTAAAGTCATCGGTTTTCTTGGTTTAACTATTGTTTGTACTTTTGATGCATTTCATGTTTGTTTTATTCATTTGGATCGCTTTCAGCATCTTCTTGAGTGCCATGAACAGTACCAGGTATGTGGTCAGGGCTAGCATAAATGGTGTACAGTTTTAACGGTACACTCCCCCGATTGGTGATATTATGCCATAAACCTAGTGGCACAAAGACTGCTTCATCTTCTCCAATTTTTTGTTCAAAGGATAAATCGTCCTCAGCAGGACCCATCTGGCAAAGACCCTCACCTTGCTCGATACGGATAAATTGATCACTTTCATGATGTACTTCTAAACCAATATCACCGCCTACAGGAATTTCCATAACAGTCAACTGCAACTTGTTACCTGTCCAAATCGTCGTACGAAAATTTGTATTCTCTAACGTTTCTTTTTCAACATCTATAATATACGGCTTTTTGTCGTTATCTACATTACCAGTCAGAAATTTATTATCAGTCATCATAATCCCTCCTTATCTATAATTTTACTCCTTATATATTTAAATGCAAATATATTGTGAATCAGTGATCATAAATAATTTTGTTGCTTGCTGTATATTTTTAGTTTATGCTTTTTTTAGTTATGCATTCATATTTAGAAAGGCGTTTTATCATGAGATCACTTATCCAATTTTGGCAACAAACATTTAATTTTAAACAGAAAATAGGCTGGCGCCTAGCATTATCTAGGATTTTAACAAATCTTATTTTTATTATTATACTCTACTTTATTGCTTTAATTGCACCTCCTTCATGGGAGGAACCTATTGCTTATTTTGTCCAAGTTTATACGATCATTTCAATCGTACCAACAATTACCACTATCATTAGCGCAATAAAATAATCATCAAATGTATATCATTAAAGAAAGGTGGGGGTAACGTGAAGAACACTGATAATTTTTATGAGATGGAAGAAAATTTTTTGAATATTTCTAAAGAAATTGAGGCCATGTCTGATTCCCTGGAAAATTTTGAAAGATACCTACCAAATATCAAACTATTCCTTAACTACTATGGCAGTGAGACTTGGTTTAAACACTTAAAGATGGAAGAACAAGGCTTATTTGAAGATGCTAGTACAACAGCTGTACTAGGAGAAGACTACAGTTATGACCTTGTTATAGATATTATGGATTTAGCCAATAAACTAAAAAGTGTTGGTGAAAGCTTATTGGAAGACAGCTCAAATTCCTAATCCATCCATAACAAAAATTTAGTTATTTACTGCTAATTAAATCGAATTTTAAGTGGTAAATAGCTATCCTTTATTCTATTTAGCTTAATTTGGCGCATCTATCAAAAGTAGAAGTTTAGGATAAGCTAATCCAGCTATTTTATTGATATTAGGCTATTTATCACAAAAAAACAAAAAAAGACATTCCCCACATAAGTGAGAAATGTCTTTTTGATTTGTATATGGATTCGTACTCGACTTCTTTGGAAATCTCCGTCCCATACTGTATCCATAAACGAATAAATTCGTAATAGCGCCAAAAATTAACGTTTTGAGAATTGAGGTGCTTTACGGGCTTTTTTAAGACCTGGTTTCTTACGTTCTTTCATACGTGGGTCACGTGTTAAAAGACCAGCATCTTTAAGTGGTTTACGGAAGTCAGGATCTACTTCTAATAACGCACGAGAGATACCGTGACGAGCTGCACCTGATTGACCAGCATATCCACCACCGTTAACGTTGATGAAGATGTCATATTGGCCTTCAGTTTGTGTAACTGCTAAAGGTTGTTTAACGATTACGAATAATGATTCGTATGGTAGGTATTCTGCCATTTCTTTACCGTTAAAAACGATTTTACCTGTACCAGGTACTAAGCGTACACGGGCTGTTGAGTTTTTACGACGGCCTGTTGCGATGTATTGAGCTTGTGCCATTTGCTTTTCCCTCCTTAGATTAATTCGTTAATGTCTAATTGTTTAGGTTGTTGCGCTGCATGTGGGTGTTCCGCACCAGCGTATACGTGTAGGTGTGTAAATTGAGCACGACCTAAACGGTTTTTTGGTAACATACCTTTAACTGAAGTTTCGATTAAACGTGCTGGTTTTTCATCACGTAATGTACCTGCAGTTGTTTCATAGATACCACCTGGGTAACCTGAGTGACGGTAGTATTTTTTATCTGTTGCTTTTTTACCAGTTAATTTCACTTTTTCAGCGTTGATGATGATAACTTGATCACCTGTATCAACGTTTGGTGTGAATGTTGGTTTATTTTTACCACGTAACATGCTTGCCACAACTGTTGATAGACGTCCCAATGGAACATCTGTTGCGTCTAGGACAACCCAGTTACGTTCAACTTCATTTGCTTTCGCCATATATGTTGTACGCATTATATTTCCTCCGTTTATCTTGTCTGATTGTTCGATTCATAATTGGTTTCCGGGGCCTATCATGGGGCAAACAATACCGTCTTATATTGTACCACTTTGAAATTCATTACGTCAATCTTTTTCAACGAAAAAAATCACTTATCATAGATTTCTTATTTAGCATATTGTTGGATTGATTCCTCGAGTAAGCCTAAGTAGCGTTTGGCAATTGAAGACAGCTGGTGACGGTTAGCAGTTAGGTAACCTAGTTCAATCACCTCGTCTGACTCAAGAGGAATTGCTAATATATCCGGACTGTTCAAGTCATCATTGATTATCCCTGAAGAAATCGTATAGCCATCTAGACCGATGAGTAAATTAAATAAAGTTGCCCGGTCAGATACAATAATCCGTTTTGGGACAGGAATATCCGCTAAAATCTCTTCCCAATAGTAGAAAGAATTGTGGGTACCTTGTTCATATGATAAACGAGGATAAGCGGTTAAGTCATCTAAACTAATCGTCGCTTGTTTCGCTAAAGGGTGCCCTTTATCAATAAACACATGTGGTGCAGTTTTAAACAATGGCGTAAAAGTCAGTTGCTTCTCTTGAAAAGCCCCTTCCAATACTTTCTGATTATAATTAGACCGGTAAATAACACCTACCTCAGAGGTAAAATTAGCAACGTCATCCAAGACCTCAAATGTTCGCTCTTCTTTTAATGTCGCCTCATACTGGTCTGCAGCCATCTCTCTTAGTAACTTCACAAAAGCATCCACTACAAAGGCATAATGCTGGCCGGATACTGAAAATATCCGGTTGGCCTGACTTCCCTCCTTATAGCGGTGGTTCATCAAGTCAATCTGCTCCAAGACTTGCCGGGCATACTGGAGAAATTCCTCCCCTTGCACCGTCAGAACCGTCCCCTTAGCCGTCCGCTGAAATAAAGTTACCCCCATCTCAGACTCCAAATTGGCCATGGCTTTCGACAAAGACGGCTGGGCA
>NZ_JVVG01000021.1:0-2965 GCF_001053265.1 Carnobacterium sp. 1290_CSPC | reverse complement strand
ACAACGAAGAGGTTCAAAGTATTATTGAACATTCGGTAAAAGATGAAGTTTCTAAAAAAAAAATTTTGACCACTGTTTTCAACTGTTTTAAGTGGAAATAGATTAGCAAAAACATCATTAAAAGGTGGAAATATACCTTATATTTTAGCAACCACCGAGAATAATGGTATATATGCCCGTATCGACAAAGAAACTCGTGATTATCATGGAAATAAGATGAAAATATTTAATACGCCAAGCATTAGTTTTTCAATAGATAACCCTGAGGCTATATTCTTGCAAGAGGAAAACTATTTTACCTCAAATATCATGAGGGTTTTGATAAATAACGATTTAGAGAAAGAAGAATATATATTTTTTGTAGAAACTTTAAGAAAAGCTACTGGGGGATTTAATTGGGGTGTAAAGTTTAGTGGTCCGGTAGTTTTAGATCTAGATATTAATGTTCCATTCAATAAAATGGAGGATAAAATTGATAATCAAGAGATCAAGAAAATTGGATTATTTATTAATGAATTAGATGAAGCAGAAAAATTAGAGATGAGTAAATTAGAAAAGCTAGAGAAACTAAAACAAGCTTATTTAAACGATATGTTTGTTTAGAAAGGAGGAAATTGTATGCAACAAAAAACATCATCAGAACAAGCATTTCAAGATCGCTTTGTGCGTGAATTAGAAAAATATAAATGGAAAGCACCTGATCATTTAGATGGGAATAAACAACGCGTAACGGTCAATCACTTAGTTGAGAATTGGCGTCATGAATTAAATCGAATGAACGTTGATCAATTAGAAGGAGTTCCTTTAAGTGATGCAGAGTTCGAACAAGTCATGGCAAAGGTAAAACAAATTGATAATAGTTTTGAAGCAGCCAAATTCTTAGCGATGGAAGGCTCAACTGGAAAAATTGATGGAATTTACCGAGATGATCATCCTGGTATAACTCGCCAACAAATTACGTTAACAATTTTTAAAAAATCTCAAGTTCGTGGGGGTGACTCGAGCTATCAAATTGCTCGAGAAGTGGAGAGTGAAAATGGGAATCGCTTTGATGTTGTCTTATTAATTAATGGCTTGCCGTTAATTAATATTGAACAAAAGCGAACAGATAAATCTTTAGACGAAGCTTTTGGACAGTTTAAACGTTATTATCGAGATGGAGAATTTGTCAATAATTTCATGGCATTCTCTCAAATGATGGTTATTATGTCGGAAGTCGCCACTCGTTATTTTGCGGCACCAAAATCTATTAATGACTTTAACAAAAGTTTTGTTTTTCAGTGGGCAGATGCTGATAATAATCCAATCAATGACTGGCAGAAAGTGATTGAACACTTTTTAATGATTCCAATGGCTCATCAGTTAGTTGGAGACTATTTAATTATTGATGAAGCCCAAGATGAAGAAAACCGAAGACACATGATTATGCGTCCATATCAGGTTTATGCTTTACAAGCGGTTGAACGAGCTGCTTTAGGCTGGGGTGAAGATGGTATTCGTCATGGAGGATATGTCTGGCATACAACCGGGGAAGGTGTCATAATAGTGATGGGTGCAGTTTGTGTTATTAAATCAAGGGTTTCAGGAACTTTAAATGAATAAATAAACAAAAGCATTGAAGAGTAATACTTGATTTTAAAAGGAGGGATTAAATGAAAATTGTCATGCCAGAAAAGAAGAAATTATTTGATATAGGGCTTGTGTTGCTTGGGATTGTTATCATTGCATACATATACAATCCACTTAGGAATATTATAAATCCATTTATTTATGCACTAGTTCTAGCTTATTTATTGAATCCTGCTGTTAAACTTCTGGAAAAAAACAAAGTCAATAGGATATGGGCAATCCTAATTGTCTTTGTTCTTTTATTTTTTTTGTTCAGCATAGCTTTTGCTACCTTAATACCAAGACTAACAGGGGATTTGCGGGTATTTATAGATGAAATTCCAAATATATTGAAGTTTATTGAAAAAATTGTGGGAGAGCTCCAGTCAGGACAGATACCTTTCATTCCTGAAGGGGTTCAGGAGTTTTTAAATTTGGATGAACAGATCAAGAATATTGGGGAGGTTCTTAGAAATTCATTAAGAGGAGTTTTCAATAGATTTGTCTCATATACTGGGACTTTTCTGGATATTATTATAACTCCTATAATTACATTTTACTATCTTAAGGATAAAGATAGGATAATGAAGGCAATTACTGGAGAAATACCTGTAAAAAGACTGGCCAAGGCTAAAGAACTGGGCGGAGAGGTGGATAAGGTGTTGGGAGGCTTTATAAAAGGACAGCTGACAGTGGCTGGATTTGTAGGTATTTTAACGGGGATGGGCTGTTGGATTATTGGAGTGCCATATTCTCTGACAATAGGTCTAGTTGCTGGGATTACAAATATAATACCCTACTTTGGTCCATGGATTGGAGGGGTTTTGCCAGTTATACTTGCTTTTATGGAAAGTCCCATAATGGCACTTTGGGTTACAATGCTGATTGTAGTCATCCAGCAAGTTGAGTCTGCATTCCTGTCTCCACAAATCATGTCCCATTCAGTGGGGCTACACCCACTTCTTGTAATATTTTCGGTATTATTTTTTGGGAATATGCTGGGAATTTTGGGTATGATAATAGGTGTTCCCTTGATGGGGCTTCTAAAGATTGCTTTAAGATACTTAAAAGAGTTTAGGAGCGAGATTGATTCAAAACCAATTTAATCTAATTCTTAATTTTGTTGAGAAAGAAAAAATTAAATATTAGATAATAAAAATGAATACAAATACATTAGAATTGAGGACTTGAGTGAAAATTTTCAAGCCCTTTCTAACTGTTAATAAAACAAAAAAGTATGATAATATGGTTTTTTAATGAACTATGTTATTTTGGAAGAAGTGTATAAATGAAAAAGAGATAAAGTCCATATAATTGTGTAAAAGATAAAAGGCCATGTAACAGCCCTTTTACGGTA
>NZ_JVVG01000020.1:0-16460 GCF_001053265.1 Carnobacterium sp. 1290_CSPC | reverse complement strand
TACTAAATAACGTATTCGTGATATTTGAAATTATTTACCAACACTATTTGTAAAAGAACCTTATTCTTTTGCATCCTCAAACACATAATCTGGGAAATACTTTTCTAAAATAACCGGTAAATCATAGTCATCCGGGAAAAATCTACTATATACCTCTTGTCCTTCATCAAATTGACCTTCAAGTCCTAAAACCTCAAAAACATCAATAACTTTAGCAACCGCCCATTGGATTGAAGTGCCTTCAACAACTTCGTATGGTTCTTCCAAATTATCCGCTTTAATAAAACGAATCAATTCTTCTTTTTGGATGTTTTCATCCAAATGATAGAGTAGGATCTGGTTTTCATAGGAATGACGTGGACGCCCATCATCCACATTATACGCTTGTTTGATAATATTGATACTATATACATTCTTCATGTATTTCAACATCCTCTTCTACAAAGCTTGTTACCCGTAAAACATATTTACATGACTGAAGCCGCACCACCATCAATATTGAGTGCCACACCCGAAATATAAGAAGCTGCATCAGATACTAAGAAAGTAATGGCATTGGCAGCTTCCACCGTTTCACCAATACGACCTAAAGGTGTATTTGCTGATTGACTTTTAGAAAATTCTTCCCAAGTTTGATCAGCAGCGTTGTCTTGCCAACGTTTTTCGATTTGCTCACTACGCACTAAACCAATAGAGACAGCATTCACACGAATATTATACTCACCTAATTCTTTACTTAATTCCTTTGTTAAGCCAAGACCAGCAGCACGGCTAGTTGACGTTGGCAATGAATTAGCTGGAGGTGTTTTTCCGGCGATAGCGGTTAAATTCACAATAGCGCCTGAATTTTGTTTCTTAAAATGTGGCAACACTTCACGAGTAAAATTCACTACACCAAAAACTTTAATATTCAAGTCTCGTTGCCATTCAGCATTGTCGACTGCATCGAAACTATGGGCAGACGATCCACCCGCATTATTAATTAAAATATCAATACGACCAAATTGATCAATTGTCTCAACAACTACTTTTTTAGCATCTTCTTCGACAGTTACGTCCCCAACGACATAGTGGACTTTTCGACCTGTGATTTCTTGAATAGCTCTTTGCGCATCGACAAGACGATCCTCACGGCGGGCAACAATTGTCACGTCAGCCCCCTCGCTCGCTAATGACTTAGCTGTCTCAAATCCGATTCCACGGCTGGCCCCTGTAATAATAGCTACCTTTCCTGATAAACCTAATTCCATCAAAAGACCCCTTTCTAAATTGTATTTCTATATATATTATAATCGAAATATTTTTAAACCAAAATAAAAACCCTTACAATCAAAAAGACCTATGACACGATAGGCATAGGTCCACTTTCGTATTGCTTGTTAGCCGATACCAAATTTGGCATTTTCTAAACGGGCTACATCCATTTTTTTCATTTTAAATAATGCATCTAGGACTCGTTTCTTTTGTTCTTCATTGGCTGTTTCCATGATTTGTAAGTAGGCTTGTGGCACTACTTGCCAAGAAATACCGTGACTATCTTTCAACCAACCCATCTGTTCAGCTTTTTCATCTGCTGATAATTTTTCCCAGTAATAATCTACTTCTGATTGTGCACCAGCAATGATCTGGAAAGAAATAGCTTCAGAAAACTCTTCATCACTACCAAAACCATGGTCCATAAAGACTAATTGTTGGTCGCCAACATTTAACTCGGCATAATTCACCTTAGCACGCGCATCTTGAGCTTCACCTTCTTGGTAATAATTGATGTGGCCTGGCGCTGCCATTTGAAAAATAGCTGCATAATCCTTTAAAGCTTGCTCTGCTTGACCACAATACTGACCGGCAAACAATAGAGATACACGGATTTTATGGTTTTTTGGCACGTCTGGTGCCAGCATAATTTGCCATGATAAACCAAATTGATCTTCTACCCAAGCATAGCGGTCGCTAAACGGATAAGCATCCAACGGCATCAAGTCTTTTCCACCTTTTGCTAATTTAGCATATAAAGTATCTACCTCTTCAGCAGTATCTAGCGATATCATCAAGGAGAATGAGGGGTTCATTTTAAAATCACTATCCCCATTAAAAGCTGCAAATGCTTGATTTTCGATCGTAAAATCGTAAGCAACAGCTTCACCTTTAGCCATTGGATAGTGGATTTCACGAGTAATCTCACTTTGACTAAAAACTTCAGTGTAGTATTTAACTGCTTCTTCAGCTTGGTTGTTGAAACATAACTGGATCGCAATTTGTCGCATATTTATCGCTCCTTCAACATTGAACTCTTCCAATACTTATAAGTAAAGAATAAGCTAAAAACCAATGAATGTCGAATAAAAACGGCTGTACTTTTTACCAAGAAGCAACTACTGCACCTTTGAATGTTTCTTCGATAAAGGTCTTTACTTCGTCTGTCTTATAATATTCTTCTAGTTGTGCGATAACGGGATCTTCGGCGTCCTCAGTACGTGATACAACCCAGTTTACCCATGTAGTATCTTCAGGATCTTCCATAGCAATGGCTAGTTCTTCAGCTGATAAGCCTGCGTCTAGGATGTAGTTTGAGTTGATGCCCGCTGCTGCAACATCCGGTAATTGGGCGATAAATTGAGCTGGATCACCGGTAATAAAGTTTAAATTCAATGGATTTTCTTCAATATCATCCACTGTAGCGGCAATACCTAACCCTTCAGGCAAACTAATCACACCAGCTCGTTCTAATACTAGAAGTGCGCGCCCTTCTTGAGAAGGGGTATTTGGTACTGCAATCGTATCGCCTTCTTGTAATTCATCTACTGTATCGTACTGTTCAGAGTATACCCCCATTGGAATCGTGATATTTTCAAAGGCCTGTGTAAATTCATAGCCTGTATCTGCGATCACGGTTTCTAAATAAGGCCCAGTTTGAATAGAGTTAAGATCTAATTCACCGTCCGCTAAGGCAGTATTTGGTGCAATATAATCATTGAATACCACTAATTCAATATCCAAACCATCCGCTGCTGCCTTTTCTTTTACTAATTCAAAAATTTCTTCGTGGGGACCTGCTGTGACACCAATCGTTAGGACGCCATCTTCTAGCAAGCCCGATGTTGCCGTCTCATCTTCATTAGTAGCTGTTGATTCACTTGCTTGATTTTCGCAACCAGCTAATACAAGTGTCGCCGTCCCTAATACCGTTAACAACCCTTTAGTCCATTTCTTCATCTGTCATTCTCCTCTATTTGATTAAATAGTATTAAAATTGTTTATACACGCGGGCAATCCGTCTAGCCGCTTCTTGCAAAATGGCTGTATCAGCGATTAAGCCAATCCGTATATAGCCTTGGCCAGCCGTCCCAAAACCATTGCCCGGGGCTACCCCCACATGGCCATCTTCAGCGATTGCGCGGGCAAAAGTTTCTGCATCCACCCCTTTTGGTGTCTGCATCCATTGGTAAATGGTCCCTTTGGATGGCGTCACTTGAATGCCTGCTTGGTCAAATTCCCGAATGATCGCGTCCCGTCTAGCTTGGTAAGTGGCTTTCATTTTGCTAGTAAAGTCTTGATCTTCGTCCGCTAATAAAGCTGCGACGGCTTCCTGGATAGCCCCGTACATACCAACTGTCGTATGGTCCTGCAAGCTGTTCAGATAGCCGACTACTTGCGGGTTACCCACTGCGAAACCGACGCGCCAACCTGGAATGTTGTAAAACTTGGATAGAGAAAATAGCTCAAGACCAACTGCCTTAGCACCCGGGGTTTCAAGATATGATAGGGGGGGTGCCTGATCAAAAACATACGGAGCGTAGGCAAAGTCATGAACCACGAAAATCTTGTTGTCCTTGGCTACAGCCACCGTGTCCTCGAAAAATCCCGGCGTGGCTAAAGCGCCCGTTGGATTGTTGGGGTAATTCAGGTACATGACCTTAGCACGGTCGCGGTCCCCTTGGGCAACCTGGTCAAAATCAACCAGGTAATTATTTTCCGCCAGTAGGTCCATAAAAATCGTATCCGCTTGGGTTAAACCAATGGCCGATAGATAGTCTGGATAGGTAGGATTGGGCAGTAAAATTCCGTCCCCCTTGTTGACTAAGACCTGACTCACCTTCATAATGGCCTCTTTAGACCCGTGGAATAGAGCCACCTCTGTTTCTGGATCAATGTCTACCCCAAATTGATGGTGGTAAAACTTGGCCACCGCTTGCTTCAGCAAGTCTTCCCCGCGATACGGGCCATAACGGTCATATTTCGGGTTATCGATAGCCGACCGTAATGCCTCTTTCAGGGCTTGCGGTGCCGGTAAATCTGGCGTCCCAACCGCTAAATCGATCACGTCATCATAGCGACTCTTAAGGTTCGATATCGCTGCTGTTAAACTTGAGAAATATTGACTTGGCAAGGATTGAAAAATATTTGAAGGTTGAAAATCAACCATATGCCACCGTCCTTTCTGATAAAAACTATGCGGTCTCTGTCCAATGAGTTATAGCCACTTTACCTTTTAATCTCCTCCATATCAATTATTTGAAGATATCGATTTCCGTCGTACATTGAACGGTTATAACTATCACAAATCATTGAAAAAGGGGATTGCAACCGGACATTGCAATCCCCATCTTAATACGGTTATTTCAAAATAACCTGCTTGGATCATTATTTAATTTTACTAGCAATTTCAGCTACTAAGTCAGCGTCTTCCAGACCAGTGACCTTTTGAATAACTTGGTCAAGTGGTTGGTTTGCTAACATTTTTTGTAGTTCTTGGCTTTGTTCGTCGTCTGCGTCACTGTATTCAAAAATGTATGCGACTGTTTCAAGTAAAGCGTCGTAAGTTAGGCCACGTTCTTTTGCCTCACGAATTGGACGGATAAAGCGTTCGTCGTAACCTAATTTACGGATTGGTGTACGGGCAACACGTGTAATAGCATCTGAAATGTGGCTGTTTTGGAAACGGCCTACGATTTTGTTGGCATAAGCTGCGTGTGCTTCTTGGTCAAAGCCCCATTTCTCAACTAATAAGGCACCAGTTTCTGCTAGCACTGCTTGTAATTGTTGTAAGACATTGTCGTCTTTTAAGGCCTGGTCAATTGTTTCGTAACCATAGTGTTTACCTGTATAAGCTGTCGTTGCATGCCCGGTGTTTACAGAGAATAGTTTACGTTCGATATAAGGTAGTAAATCTTCAACGTATAATACGCCCTCTAGCTTGATTTGCGTCCCTTTAACCTTAGTTTGGTCGATAACCCATTCAGAGAATGGCTCAACGGATACAAACAGAGGATCTTCGTGACTTTGCATTGGGACAATACGGTCAACTGCCGCATTGGGGAAACCAATATATTGGTCAACGTAGATACGATCAGCCTCATCGAAATAAGCTGACACTTTCTCATTTAAGAAATCAGTCCCACCGATCATATTTTCGCATGCGATAATGTCCATTTGACGAGTGTCGCCATTTTCCCGGCGTAACTTAACCCCATTGGCAATTAATTCAGCAATATAAGGTAAGATATTAGGTCCTATAGCAGTTGTCACAATATCTGCTTCAGCTACTGCTTCAGCTACCGCTTCAGGTTCTTTACCGTTGTTTAAACCACTGAAACCAGAAACAGTTAAACGTTGGTGCGCATCATCAGCGTATTCAATTTCGTAACTATCACGGTCGTTTAAGGCATCGATTAACGTTTCGTTGATATCGACAAAGGTGATGTCGAACCCATTCTTATGTAAGATTTCACCTATAAATCCACGACCAATATTGCCAGCACCAAAATGTACAGCTTTCATTTATGCTTCAACCTCCTTCAACATATCAATAACTTCTTCAGCCGTTTTTGCATCTCCTAGACGGACAACATTCGCCACATCTGAACAGTAGACTGCAATTTTAGACAATAAATCTAAGTGATCATCACCAACGCCAGCAATTCCAAAAATAGCCACAGCTAATTTCTCTTCTTTACTATTATCAGAGAAGTTAACGCCCTTTGGCACTTGCACAAAAGAAATTGCCGTATGGTTGACGTGGTTTTTACTATCGTCTGTACCATGTGGGATAGCGACAAAATTGCCCATGTATGTAGACACAATGCCTTCACGCTCGATCATACCCTCTACATAATCAGCATCTACCGCACCGTCTTGTACCAATAATTGGCCAGCAGCGCGAATGGCTTCCTCTTTTGTTGTAAATGTATTATTCAACTGAATTAACTCTTTTTTCAATTCCATTCAATCACATCCTTCTTTTGCTTGAGCTGAACTGTAAAGTCCAGACTTAGTTTCCTTGCGCTCACCCAGTATTGAGTTCGCACCCTTTTTAATCTCACTTGTAACTTAAAGTTACGGGCTCTCGCACTCGCACCCTTTTTGTCTCATCCTTTATTCAAATGTGGTGGTTTCTTCTACAAACAATGCACTCAATAGTTGTAATACGATGGCCTTTGTCCCACTTCTATAGATTTCCGTGTTCAAATCATTATCAATAATGGAAGAGGATATCTTACCCAGCAATAGTTCATTTTCCCAAGATAATGGTTCTGGGGCTAGTAATAACAAGATTCGTTTCAATTCAATTGTCGTCCGGTCCATGCCCAATATTTCAAACGGTCGGTCTAATTCATATATGGAGAAGAAGGCTTCCTTGACTTGTGGGTTGGTCGAGTGGAATAAAGCAATGTTTGAATGCGGTATCCCAATGGGCGCTTCCAGATAGCGCTGAATCACTCGTTTCGTCACTCGGTCAGGTTCCTCCACCACTTGGTCAGATAATCCCTGGATGATTTCTAACAAACTAGCTTCAACTGTTTCCTTAGATTGAATTTGGTGAATATCAAATTTCTCGAGAATCTTATTGGCCGTGTTGACCAATTGATAAAGTCGTTCAAACTGCATGTCCGCTGACCCATTTGCCTGTTGACTCGCCTGGGTACGCTCTTTTGACTGCGATAAGTGTTTAATTTCTTGCCGAATCGCCATAATCTCATCATCCAAAAGTAAGGGCGAAATCACCTGATATGGATAATTAAAGCCTGCCAGGAAACTAGTCGATAAAATCAAATCATACTGGTCATAATCGACCTTGGACATCTGCGAAACCTTCACAATATCCAACTGCTTCACTTCTGGAATCTTATTGGAAAAACGGCTCTCCAAGATTTTGCTGGTACCAAACCCGCCAGCACTTAGGATGACAATCTTCAAGTTGCGGGAGATCGGCTGGCGCTCAATAGACGAGGCGTAATGGATAATAATATAAGCCATCTCTTCCTTAGTAAAGGTAATATCCGGAAAGACCTCTTTCAATGATAGGTCCACTGCTTCATGTAAATTAGGGTAGCCTGCAATCATTTTATCTAAGATAATATCATCACTAGTAATCGCTTGGTCTAAACGTTTTAAGGCCGCATTTAAATGGGTCAATAAGTCTTCAAACAAGCGGTTGTCCTGTCTAAAATCGTAACCTGTTTTGGTCGAAATTTTTCTAGTTAACTCCGCCACCCGATAGGACAATTCCGTATCAAAGTTGTTGGAGAAGATATTTTGTGGTCGGTTGAAATTCATCCCTTCCAACTGACGCGCAAACATATGGCGTTCATTGAAATCAATGGCCAGCTTCATTTCCTTGGCAATAATCTCATACATTTGATGAGACAAGCGGATGAAATGACTCGATTGGTCTTTAGCTAGGATTTCACTATGAATACTGTGCCCTTGTTGGATACGGAAAATATTCACCACAAAACTCAGGATAATCGTCTTCAATTGGTTATCTGGTAAGTTGGACAACTTTTGGTGAATCAAGTTCGACTTAAATATCTGGTAAGCAATTTCATATATGTCACTCGGGATTATCTGGATGAAAAAGGCATCCTCTGAATGGGGCAGTTGCCCTTGTTCAGTCATTTGGTTGAAATACAGAAAGAAATCAATTTCCTTGATATTGTAATCCAACAAATTGACAATTAATTGCCGGATAACCGTCTCTTCACCCTTCACCTTCAAATTAGCATGACTAGAGCTTTCAATTTGAATATCATATTCACTCAAACTGGCTTTTACACTAGCCATATCCGTGTTGAGCGTCCGTACACTGACGGAAAAATCATAGGCCATGGCTTCAACTGTGCTAATCCCTTGACCCGACAAGACCATTAAGGCAATGGCATTTTGTCGTTGGGCCTTAGATAAGTCACCATAAGGATGGGCATTGAGCTGGTCCCTCAACGCCGCCTTATCCTCATCGCTACCAATTAAGTAATACCCTTCATTTCTTGGCTTGTCTAACCGCAAGTTCAACTGTCTAAGCGACTCTTCAATATGGCTAATTTCACGATACACTGTGCGTTTGCTTATATCGAGTTCATCTTGAATGTCTTTTTGGGTCACACCTTTTGGATAGGCCAGCAACAAATTCAAGATGCTCTTTTCTCGCTCTGTAAAATACACTTCCATCGCTCCCTTAGTCAAAACCTACATGTTTTCGATATGACTAATTTACCTTATTTAACAGCTTGTTGTACTGGTTTTGCTCATATAATTTCGAAACTTCTTCAAATTGTGCTTCCGGTGCCACTTCTTTAGCAGGGTGAACCGTGTCTGCATCAACGATAATCAAGGTTTGCGAGTTATTTTGTAATTGTGCAAAAGGTACTGCTTCAGCTACAAGGTCAGATCCCGCTTTCTTCAATTCATTACGTAAGTTTGAAGCTGCCATAACTGAAGCTGATGGTTTATCTTCATGGAAAGGCACTTGAATTAACCGCACATCTGCATGAACATCATCTGTTGTAGTGGCTGCTGGACTTACCGGTGCTGCTGGGCTCGTCTCTTCTTCAGATGCTACCTGCATTTCACCTAAAATTTCATCATAACGGTCACCATCTAAGAAGTTACCCACAGATACGTGAGATGCTAAAGGTGCTTGTCGCTTAGCTCGATCAGTCAATTCTTCTTGAGTGATAACAAGGACACCTGCTTGATTTTCTAATTTCGAAATAGCCGTATTTGTGATAGACATGTCATAACCTAATTTTTTCGCTTTCTTACGTAACAATGAGGCACCCATGGCACTAGATCCCATACCTGCGTCACATGCGAAAATAATGCTGTTAATATCTTCTGGTGCAGGAATTTCACCTTCAACTGACGCTGAGCCAGCATTTGTTTCCTCAGAAGATTGGCCTTTTGAATCTGCTTTGGCTGCTTTAGCCGCCGCTTGGCTTTCTTCAAAGTTGTCTTGGTCTTGTTCACGGTCCATTATAATAATTGGTGCCGCTACCAAGAATGAAACAAGTGTTGCAACTAATACTCCACCGATAACACCGATGTATGCACCTGGTGCTGTCATACCAAGGATAGCAATGATTGAACCTGGTGATGCTGGACCAGTTAAGGCTGCGTTTAATAGTTGGAAAGTTAATGTACCTGATACCCCACCAGCAATAACGGCTAGGAATAATAAAGGTTTCATCATCACATATGGGAAGTAGATTTCATGAATACCACCTAGAAAGTGGATAATAATCGCACCCGGTGCTGATGATCTTGCTGAGCCTTTTCCAAATACAGTAAAGGCTAATAGAATACCTAGACCAGGACCTGGGTTGGCTTCTAATAGGTAAAGAATTGAACGACCTGTTTCTGCTACTTGTTGTGACCCTAATGGCGTTAGAATACCATGGTTCAATGCGTTATTAAGGAATAGAATCTTGGCTGGCTCGATAAATACATTAGCCAATGGTAGTAATCGTCTTTGAATAATCCAGTCTACACCTGTTGCAAAGATGGTTGTCATTCCTGAAACGAATGGCCCAACTGCATAGAAACCAACTAATACTAATAAGAAACCGATAATCCCGATTGAGAAGTTGTTAACCAACATTTCAAAACCTGACGGGATTTTATCTTGAAATTTCTCATCAAATTTCTTGATGGCCCAACCACCTAAAGGACCTAAAACCATTGCTCCAATAAACATTGGCACTGTTGCTTGACCTGTTACAATTTCTGAGGCCCCTACAACCGCACCCATTGTGGCGATGGCACCTGTTACAGCTCCGCGTTGACCATATACCATGGAACCACCGGTATAACCGATTAAAATTGGTAGTAAGTAGTCACGCATTGGTCCTACTAAGTTTGCTAATGCTTCATTTGGCATCCAGCCATCTGGAATAAACAGTGCTGTAATAATCCCCCAAGCAATAAATGACCCGATATTAGGCATAACCATACTAGATAAATAAGAACCTAATTTTTGAACTGATGCCTTTAAACCTGAATTTTTCGTTTTCTCCGACACGAGCGTTCTCCTCCTTTGTTTAATTCATCTATTATCTTATTCGTAATCGGAAGCGGTTACAATGATTTCAGCATGTAAGTTTGGCACACTTAAGCATGACACTTTTTCCTTGTTCCGGTTTCAATCTTTCTATGATAGACTAACAGTAAAGTTCAGATTTTGATCAAAAAATCACATTTTAGGAGGATTTCTTATGAATATTAAGATTTTTGATACCGCAAAAGAAGCATCTAAAGAGGTTTTCCATGAATTTGAGCAAGCATTAGCCAACGGTGCAACAACTTTTGGTTTAGCAACGGGTTCAACACCAGAGGACTTATATGAATATCTAACATCTTCTGACTTAGACTTCAGCAATGCGACTGCCTTAAACCTAGATGAGTATTTTGGCTTACCTGCTAACCACCCAGAAAGTTATGCGACTTTTATGGACAAGCACCTTTTTAGTAAGAAGCCTTTCAAAGAAACTTTCATCCCTAATGGTTTAGCAACAGATGTTGAGGCGGAAATTGCTCGCTACAATGCACTATTAGATGAGCATCCAATTGACCTACAAATTCTAGGTATTGGACAAAATGCACATATCGGTTTCAACGAACCCGGTTCTTCTCGCCATGCGAAAACGCAATTAGTAGACCTAGCAGACAGTACTATTCAAGCAAATGCTCGTTTCTTCGATTCGGTAGAAGATGTACCAACCAAAGCTTTCTCTATGGGCTTAGCATCTATCATGCAGTCCAAACGTATTCTACTACTTGCCTTTGGTGAATCTAAAGCTCAAGCAGTTAAGGACATGGTTGAAGGTCCTGTGACTGAAGAGGTACCTGCAAGTCTGTTACAAGAACATCCTAATGTGACTGTTTACCTAGATAGTGCTGCTGCAAGCCTCTTAAATAAATAGTCACCGAGTCACTTTTAAATAAACAAATAGCCTATGACACCGATTCCAAGTCTGTCATAGGCTATTTTTTATAAATTTCTTATTACTACAGTTCTTCCTTTAGTCAGTGTATGCAACTTTCAATCATTTTGCCATTCAATAATTCATTGACTTATTCATACTTATACTATGTATGCTCTGTGCTTCTTATTTATTATATCTTCCTTTTACAAAATTTTCGTAAGCACACCAGAGATTAATAGAGGGTATCGCACAACGCTTTCTAAGATAATGGTAAATATTTGTAAATCTAATAAAGCGCTGTTATAGTTATTGATATAACTAATATTGAATAGATTGAATAGGAGGAATTTTATATGTCTAACTTAAAAAATCCAAAGGAACTATATCATAAAGATGGATTCCCCAAGCAAGACCAAGAGGGACCGGCTCTGCAAAATAAAATGAACCCCGTACCTGACTGTGGTGAAGACACTTATAAAGGTTCAGGAAAACTAACCGGTCGTAATGCGCTAATTACAGGAGGAGATTCTGGTATTGGTCGAGCGGTAGCTATCGCTTTCGCAAGAGAAGGTGCCAATGTGGCTATCCATTTCTTACCAGGCGAAGAATCAGACGCTGAGGAAGTAAAAGAGTTGATTGAAAAAGAAGGTCGTAAAGCACTCTTATTACCTTACGATTTTAAGGAAGAGGGAAATGGCGCTAAAATTGTGTCAGAAACAGTTAAGGCCTTTGGTGCACTAGATATTTTAGTTTTAAATGCAGCGCAGCAAATTGCTCATGAAAAGCTTGAAGATCTACCAATGCAACAAGTGAGAGACACCTTCCAAGTAAATATTATAAGTATGTATGAATCAGTGAAAGAAGCTGAAAAATACTTAGCGCCTGGAAGTACAATTGTTACAACTTCTTCCGTGAATTCATTTAATCCTTCAGTTTCTTTCTTCGATTACGCCGTAACTAATGGGGCAATATCAACTTTCACCGCCCTCTTATCTGGATACTTTGCACCAAAAGGCATTCGGGTCAATGGTGTAGCACCTGGTCCAGTATGGACACCTTTACAATTAGATGGTGGACAACTAGAAGGTGGACTCGAAAGTTTTGGGCAAGATACTCAACTAGCACGTTCTGGTCAGCCTGCTGAACTTGCACCGACTTATGTTTTTCTTGCTTCAAATGATTCTTCTTATATCAGTGGAGAAATTATTAAAGTTACAGGTGGTAGCACCATCTCTACTGAATAATCAATGTGCATCATTAAGTGATTATGACAAATAAAAGCTTTAATAAGAGGTCAAGCTTAGCTTTAGGGATAAGCTTGATTCTCTTATTATTTATATAATCGACTAAATCATTGCTAGCCTCAATTAGGTTACTAAACTGAAAGTAACCCACCAATCACATGATAAAATACTGAGCAATATAGTCATTATTCCCTTACTAAAAAACGAGCTTCTTCTGGTCTTTGTTCATTTACATACTAAACGACTGACAAAAAAGCCAAGCAATAGAACAATTGCTTGGCTTTTTCGCATTGGTGGCATTGATTCATAACCAATGTTCCCCCACCCTATTTCTCACATAATCAGACAATCAAACGAGTTAAGCTCGAAAATGTCATTTGTGATAAAGTTTATTATTCTACTGTTACTGATTTCGCTAGGTTACGTGGCTTATCTACATCTAAACCGCGGTCTAATGACGCATAGTATGCAAGTAATTGCGTTGGAATGACTGACACAAGTGCAGATAACAATGGTTCTACTGATGGGATGACAATATCGTCACCTTCACGGTCTAAACCATCCATAGAGATGATTAATGTATTCGCTCCACGAGAACGCACTTCTTCAATATTACCACGAGAGTGAGCAGCGGTATTTTCTTGAGTGATTACACCAACCACTGGCGTACCATCTTCGATAAGTGAGATTGTACCATGTTTCAATTCACCTGAAGCGAAACCTTCAGCTTGAATATATGAAATTTCTTTTATTTTCAAGGCAGCTTCACGACTTACTTCGTAGTCAATTCCACGACCGATGTAGAAAGCACTTGCTTTATCAGTGAATAATTCAGTCGCTAATTCATGAATTTCATCTTTATCATCGATCATTACTTGAATAGCGTTGGCGATGATTGATAATTCATGTTCCATATCAAATTGTGCTTCAAATCCTAAGTCGCGACGTAATGCTTCAGCTAATACAGCCATTACTGCGATTTGACCAGTGTATGCTTTAGTAGATGCTACAGCGATTTCTGGACCTGCATGTAATAATAATGTGTAGTCAGCTTCACGTGATAAAGTAGAACCTTTCACGTTAGTGATTGTTAACGATTTGTAGCCTAATTTGTTGGTTTGAACCAATACTTGACGACTATCTGCAGTTTCACCAGATTGTGTTAAGTAGATGAAGAATGGTTTTTCACTCAATACCGGCATGTTGTAAGCAAATTCAGATGCTACATGAACTTCAACTGGAATGTTAACCATTTTTTCGATGATGTTTTTACCAACTAAACCTGCATGCATTGAAGTACCTGCACCGATGATGTAGATACGGTCGCTTGCATTAATTGCATCGATGATTTCTTGGTCAACTGTTAATTCGTTGTTATCGTCAGAGTATTCTTGGATAATACGACGCATTACAGCTGGTTGCTCATCAATTTCTTTAATCATGTAGTAAGGGTATGTCCCTTTATCTAAGTCGTTGGCATCTAATTGTGCAGTATATGGTGCACGTTCGATTGTTTCGCCAGCTAAGTTTTTAATAGTAACGTTTTCTTCAGTTAAGATAACCATTTCACCGTCATGAATTTCAACGTATTGGTCAGTTAAATCGATTGATGCCATTGCATCAGAAACGATTGTGTTGAAGTCAGTACCTTTACCGATTAATAAAGGTGATTTGTTTTTCGCTGCAAAAACAACACCTGGTTGTTCTGAATCGATTAAAGCAAATGCGTATGAACCTTCAATCACGTTTAAGGCTTTTAAGAATGCAGTTTCTGCATCTAAACCGTCTGTTAATGCGAAGTGCTCAATTAAGTTTACAGCAACTTCTGTATCTGTATCTGAGTGGAAAGTCACGTCAGATAAGAAATCTTCTTTCATTTCCCGGTAGTTTTCAATAACACCGTTATGTACTAATGTGAAACGACCTGTTGATGATTGTTGTGGATGGGCATTGCGAACGCTTGGTTCACCATGTGTTGCCCAACGTGTATGTCCAATACCTGTATGGGCATCTAATGACATGTCCACTTCACTTTGTAGTTTGGCGATACGTCCTTCTTCTCTAAATAAATGACCATTTTGACCATTTCCATCGACAACGTATACACCTGCTGAATCATAACCACGGTACTCTAAACGTTCTAAACCGTTTAATAATACCTCTTGAGCTGATCCATTTCCAATATAACCTACAATACCACACATGTTGCAGTTTCCTCCTAATTTAGCGACATAAAAGTAGACCCTATCCATATAGGTGTCTTATCGCATTTATTGTTTGGCTACTACGTACGTGGCGGTAATTTGATAAGGCAAAATGATGGTCTAGATCATTGATTGCCTTACTTTTTTCCCACCTGTGGATTGTACAACCCCTGAATCATCCGCCGAATATTTCGATCAATTCAGTCCTCGTCACTTGCTAAGCAAGCCTGGCGCTATCCCAAAAATTACGTTTGAGATTTTATTAAAAGTAATAGCTCTTTACATTCTATAAATACAAAAAGTTATTGTCAACCTTTTTAGTTGTTAATGGCTATAATTTAACCTTCTCTTAAGAAGATATGTAGGTTATCCGCTAACTAGATTGCTAGCATACAAAAAAAGAGCCAGGAAAACCTGACTCATTTGATTGTATTTTAAATAACCGTTTCTAAATAGAAGAAACTTTATCTTAGTACCAATTGTTAGCATTCCAGAATGCTAAAGCAGCGTCCCATGAACCGTAACGTTCAGCAACATATTTGTCAGCAGCAACTTCTTGCTCAGCTGGAGACGCACCGTAAGCTACTAATGTTGGGTTTAATTGGTAACGACCGTAATATTGACCGTTAGTAGCAGTGTAAGATCCACCTGACTCACGTTGAGCGATGATTTCTTTAGCTGAATTGCTAGAGTATGAAGTTGTTGAAACAGTAGTTGTTTCTTCTGCTGGTGCTTTATATGTAGTTTCTTCTGCTACATAAGTTTCTTCAGCTGGCGCTTCGTAAGTTGTTTCAGTTACTTTTTCTTCAGCTAGATCGTAAGTAGTTGCTTCTTCTGATGCAGAGTCTTCTACTGTCACTTCGTTAACTTCACCAGTAGTTTCATCTTTAGTGAATGAAAGTTTAGTGCCTGGGAAGATTAAGTTAGCGTTTTGGATGTCGTTAATTGCAACTAATGCATCTACACTTACGTCAGATGCTTGAGCGATAGCTGCTAAAGTATCACCGTATTGGATAGTGTATGAAGTAGTTGTATCGTCTGTAGCTTCTAAATCAGCTGAAACTTCAGCAACTGTACGAGCAGACCAAGTAGCTGCTTCTACGTTATTGTTGTTTGTAGCAGCGAATAAACCTGCTAATGCAAATGACGTACCTAAGATAATTTTGTTCAATTTCATGTGTAAATACTCTCCTTATAAGAATACTGCTTGTTAATTTTATTTTTTTAAGTTGTCTGCTGCCATCAAGTGGATGACCCGCTATTTACCGCATCTTTATCGTGCGACTATATTCTAGATAAAGAACACCTGTCTCATCTACAAGCAATATCTTAACACGGGCCTTTTTTTAAGTCATGTAAATCAGGCATCTGTTAAAGCCTCTTAACCGCCTTGACATTAAATCCGGGGTTTTTGAAAACCTTATGTAAATTTGTAACAACTTTGTAACACTATAGCGCTAAAATTATATACATAAAGTGATAATCACAATTGTTTTCACAAATGATGTCATATTACCGGAAAATTATGCGTTTTTATTATGAATTAAATAAACAAAGTCCCTAATAAAGCCTTAATATAAGTGTTTTAAATTCATGTCAAATCGCAATCGTTCTGTAATATGACATATGATAATTGCAAAATATTCTTTTTAAATGTCTAATAATACAAATACTTAGATAAGCTATCGGGTATTTACTTATTTCAAAGCAATAAAAAAAGACCAGGCTCTCGCCTAGTCCTCTTGATTCATATTACTGGGATAGCTGGATTCGAACCAACGCATGACAGAGTCAAAGTCTGTTGCCTTACCGCT
>NZ_JVVG01000019.1:0-327 GCF_001053265.1 Carnobacterium sp. 1290_CSPC | reverse complement strand
TTCGAACCAACGCATGACAGAGTCAAAGTCTGTTGCCTTACCGCTTGGCTATATCCCAATAAAAAAGGGCGAGTGATGGGAATCGAACCCACGAGTGTCGGTGCCACAAACCGATGCGTTAACCACTTCGCCACACCCGCCAAAATAATAATATTAGTAAAAACAGGGACAGTAGGAATCGAACCCACAATGACGGTTTTGGAGACCGTAGTTATACCGTTTAACTATGTCCCTATCCAAGTAATATCCCATAGTTTAAAAAAGATAAATGGAGGGAGAAGGATTTGAACCTTCGAACCCGAAGGAACGGATTTACAGTCCGCTGCG
>NZ_JVVG01000018.1:0-244 GCF_001053265.1 Carnobacterium sp. 1290_CSPC | reverse complement strand
GGAGGATTACCCAAGTCCGGCTGAAGGGAACGGTCTTGAAAACCGTCAGACGTGTAAAAGCGTGCAAGGGTTCGAATCCCTTATCCTCCTTTTTCTTATTAATATCGCGGGATGGAGCAGTTGGCAGCTCGTCGGGCTCATAACCCGGAGGTCGTAGGTTCGAGTCCTACTCCCGCAATTGAAATGGTCCCGTAGTGTAGCGGTTATCACGCCTCCCTGTCACGGAGGAGATCGCGGGTTCGAT
>NZ_JVVG01000017.1:0-720 GCF_001053265.1 Carnobacterium sp. 1290_CSPC | reverse complement strand
CGCTAATTCCTCCTAGGTATCAATACCTAGGTTTCCTTAGCTGACAGCTTGTAAATGAAGGAAAACCTAACTTCATTGCAAAAAACAACAGACCTACCAGCCGCAAACGCAGAAACTGCTGAAGAAGAAACTGAACAAACAGTCTACAATGGCTACTTTGAAGATGCTGATGTAGCAGACCGTACCTTATCTGACTATGCAGGTGAATGGCAATCTGTTTACCCATTCCTTGAAGACGGTACCTTAGACCAAGTCTTTGACTACAAATCTAAATTAAACGACGGCATGACCGCTGAAGCGTATAAAGAATACTACACAACTGGTTACCAAACTGACGTCGATAATATCAACATTACTGACAATACAATTGAATATATTGTGGCCGGTGAAAGCAAGACATTCGAGTATAACTATGTTGGTTATGAAATCTTAACCTATGAAAAAGGAAATCGTGGTGTTCGTTTCTTATTTGAAACAAACGACCCGGAAGCCGGCGACTACAAATACGTGCAATTCTCAGACCATAATATTGCACCCGTTGAAACAGGACACTACCATATTTACTGGGGTGGCGAATCACAAGAAGCCCTTCTTGAAGAAGCAGACCACTGGCCAACATACTATCCAACTGATATGTCTGGCTCAGAAATCGCACAAGAAAGATAAAGTCCATATAATTGTGTAAAAGATAAAAGGCCATGTAACAGCCCTTTTACGGTA
>NZ_JVVG01000016.1:0-12241 GCF_001053265.1 Carnobacterium sp. 1290_CSPC | reverse complement strand
CTAAAAAACGTATTCGTGTGCTTTAAAATTATTTACCAACACTATTTGTAAAAGAACCCAAAAAGTTAATAGATTAATATTCGTAGCTAAAGTATAATAAAAGTAAGAATTTAATAATACAGAGGTGATTCTGTGAAAGTGAAAAAGTTTTATCGTACCCAACGGGATGTAGCAACAGCGCTTAACGAAATTATTGATGCATATTGGATAGATAAATTAACAGATGAAGAGTTAGAAGAAAATATAATCATAATCTATAAAAATAACCAACGGAAAATAATAAAAAATGATGATTTTACCACAATACTTAAACAACAATGCGGGAAAAATCGTTTGACGGTCGTAACAAATATAATTACTAATTGAAAAGCTAAGGAGTTGGCTTCTTGAAAGAAAATAATAACTTATCGCTCTCAGATTTAGATGATTCAATTATTCTAAGAGAAAATGAATCTTTATTAAATTTATTGCTTAAGGATCATACCACTGGTAAGAATATAAAGTGGGGAACAGATAGCTATATTAATCATGGATATTCATTCCGAGATGATCAAGAGATTAAAATCAATCTAATTACTGGTTGGTACAAAGGTTTCATTCGACCAAGAGTAGATAAAGATATAGATCTCCAACTTGAACGTCAACGTAATAAAGCAGAAGTGTTCACACCCTCATGGGTAATTAAATTACAAGTAAATGCTGCACTTAAGGATATGGAAAAATTACCTTTAGCTGATTTTATTCAAACTAAATGGCTAGAAATTACATGTGGAGAAGCTCCATATATGGTAAACCGCTATGATATGGAAACAGGCGAAGTAATACCTTTAAAAGACCGATCAGGATTCATAGATATAAAATTTAAAAAATTGAATAAAAAAATAGAATTAGAAGAAGAATGGCTGAAGCTAGCTGTTGAAATCTATAAAGCCAGTTATGGTTATGAATATCAAGGAGACTCACTTCTACTAGCTAGAGAAAATTTAATCTTAACATTTATCGATAATTATTTTTATATGTTCGGAGCTTTCCCAAAAGAGAAAATACTATTAGAAATTACTAAAATAATAAGTCTGAATGTATTTCAAATGGACGGCTTAACATATGAAGTACCATATTCGGTTGGGGGCCTTGAAGAAAGTGGGACTCAACTTAATCTATTTGAAGAGATAGAAACTGAAGAATATATCACACCTAAACTAGCTAATATTAAGTTGTGGGGAGTAGACAAGACAATCGAATTCAAATTGCTCTCGGAAAGGAATGACGCAGAAATGAAGTTTGATGTTGTAATAGGGAATCCTCCTTACCAAATGACAACTGAAGGAAATAATAGAGATGTTCCAATTTATCCTTACTTTATGGACGAAGCATATAAAATTTCAAATAAAGCTCTCTTAATTACTCCAGCAAGATTTTTATCCGATGCCGGACAAACTAAAAGCAGTTGGAATCAAGAAATGCTGAATAATCCACATTTAAAAGTTTTATATTTTGATCAATACAGTGGGAATATTTTCAAAAACACTGATATAAAGGGTGGAGTGGCAATAACATATTATGATAATGAGAAAGAATTTGGCCACATTGAAGTATTTATTCGCAGCAAAGAATTGGAGAAAATTACTAGCAAAGTATCATCAATAATGGAGAAATCTATCAACTTAATTCATCATAATCGTAGTAGCTATAGACTGTCAGATATGGTTTATAAAGATTTCCCGGAGATGAAAAATAAGGTTAAAAAATCTGAACGCTTATCAATTACATCAAATATTTTTGATAAACTTTCTGATATATTTCTGGATGAACATCCAAAGAATTTAAAGGACTTTATTGGAATACTTGGTCGCCAAAACCATAAAAGAAAAGTTAAATGGATACGTAGAAAATATATTCAAGATCATCCAACAATTGGAAAATGGAAAGTCTTTGTTGCTAAATCAAATGGTACAGGAGCTATCGGAGAGGCATTAAGTGAACCCTTTGTGGCCGAACCACATATGATACCTACTCAAACCTTTATTACTCTCGGGAATTTTGACACAGAAAATGAAGCTATAGCATTAAATAAATATATTAAAAGTAAATTTGCTAGAGTAATGTTAAGCGTTAAAAAAGCTACCCCTGATAATGCTCGTAAAGATGTTTGGAGCTATGTACCACTTCAAAACTTTCAATCAGATTCAGATATTGATTGGATGGGATCTATTTCTGATATAGATAGTCAGTTGTACAAAAAGTATAATCTTGATAATGATGATATTAATTACATTGAGACCATTGTTAAGGAGATGGAATAATATGCAAACACCGAATATTAATACCAAGACACGTATTATTCCAAAAATATATGCCTATCGAACACCAAGCAACCTGGAGAAACAGGGCTGGTTTAAAATTGGTTACACAGAGAGAGACGTGGATAGACGTATTCGTGAACAAACCCATACGGCAGGTATAACTCCTGAAAAATTGTGGGACTATGTCGCACGGTTTAATGATGGTTATTATTTCAATGATCATGATTTCCATGCTTACTTGGTTCGTAAAGGTATTCCTAGAGAGAGCGGTACTGAGTGGTTTGATTTTGAGAATGATGTAAGTAAATCAAAGAGAATGTTTTCTGCATTTATGTTAAAAGAAGACATTCATGAGTTAGAAGATTCTATACAATCTGAGAGTTACGTTTTAAGACAAGAACAAAGAGAAGCTGTTGAAATGACTGCTGGATATTTCAAAAGTCGTGAGTCAGGGGAGTTTTTGTGGAATGCTAAACCAAGATTTGGAAAAACTTTAACTACTTACGATTTGATTAAAGAAATGGAATTTTCAAATGTTTTAATATTAACAAATAGACCAGCAATCGGAAATTCATGGGTGGATGATTACGAGAAATTTATTAAGTATGATAAAGAACATACTTACTATTTTGTAAGTGATAGTCCTGCGATTTCAAATAGGGATATATTAAGTCGCGAAGATTATTTGGACAAAGTGATAGACTCTGATAATCCAGCTCAAATTGCCTTTGTAAGTTTACAAGATTTGAAAGGTTCTGAATTTTTTGGAGGAAATATTCCGAAGTTGCGTTGGGTTAAACAGTTACCTTGGGATTTAGTAGTCATTGATGAAGCTCATGAGGCTGTAGATACAAATAAAACTGAGTTTGCTTTAGATAGAATTCAAACGGACTACATATTGCATCTTTCAGGAACACCATTTAAACAAATTGCTAGTGACAAATTTGAACCCAATCAAATATTTAACTGGTCTTATATGGATGAACAAGAAGCTAAAGCGAACTGGGATGAAAGCGAAACTGATGAACATAATCCATATGAAGAATTACCTACTTTAAATATGTATACATATCAAATGTCGAAGATGATTGTTGAACAAATTAAACAAGGCGCAGATTTAGATGAAGAGACGAATGTGGATTATGCTTTTGATCTGAATGAATTTTTTGCTACTGAAGATAAGGGTAATTTAATTTATGAAGCAGATATCTTAAATTGGCTAGATTCTTTAACAAGTAATCAAAAATATCCATTTTCTACTCCAGAATTAAGAAATGAATTAAAGCATACTTTATGGTTGTTGAATAGAGTTGACAGTGCCAAAGCCCTTGCTAATATTTTACGAAATCACCCCGTATTTGAAAACTATGAAGTTGTTTCTGTAGCTGGAGATGGAAGACTCGAACAGATTAACGGAGAAGAGATAGAAGTTGATGAAGAGAATGTTGACGGTCGAAATAGTGCATTAGAACGTGTAAAAAATGCAATCGCTAATAATGACAAAACGATTACTCTAACAGTTGGCCAATTGACAACAGGTGTAACCGTCCCTGAGTGGTCTGGTGTTCTGATGTTAAGCAACGTGAAGTCACCGGCACTCTATATGCAAGCTGGATTTCGTGCCCAAAATCCTCATAAATGGTCGGATAGAGATGCTGAAGGTAATCCAGTAACTTATCGAAAGCAAAATGCTTACATTTTTGATTTTGCACCTGAGAGAACTTTGGATATTATTGATGAATTTGCGAATAATTTAAATAGTTCAACCTCCGGCGGAAGTGGAACAATGGAGGAACGTGAAGAGAATATAAAGCGTTTGCTAAATTTCTTTCCAGTCATTGGTGAAGATACTGACGGTCAGATGACTGAGTTAGATGCAAAACAAGTCCTGACTTTACCAAAAAGAATAAAATCACGAGAGGTTGTTCGTCGTGGATTCATGAGTAACCTATTATTTAATAATATTGCGGGTATTTTCCGATCTAAAAAGGCCTTAGATATTATCAATAAGTTTGAAAAAACAGAGCAGGGTAAATTAACGACAGATAAAGATAAAGTAGATTCGAAAGATGTAGAAGATTTAAACGTAGATGAAGAAGGAAATGCATTTGTAGAAGATGAAGTTGTCGAAGAGAAAAGAGACAGACTTTTTGGTGACAAGATTTACGAGAGACAAGAAATCGAGGAGATTGTTCAACCTACAGACATAGGTCTTACAACCAATATTCAAGTTCGAGAAAAGTTAAGTGATGCCCTAAGCAAAGAATTAGAGCCAAGCTTTGATAAAATGCGCACGGAGTATGGGCTGACTATTAACCAACGGAAGCAAAAGGAACGTGCTGCTAAAGAAAAGATCGATAAAGCAACCGAAACATTCGAAGCAGAGTTAAAAGTACGTCAAGCAGACCGTAAAGCACAATTAGAAGATGACGGTGCATTAGAAGACCCTGAAAAAGTTGAGGAAGAAAACAAAACCTTTATTGAAGAAACCTATAGTGATTTGAAAGCTAAAATAGAGGAAATAGTTTTAGAAACGACTACAGAAATCATTGAAGAACATGAAGTAAAACAAGAAGAAAAGAAAAAGAATACTGTTGAAGATGATATTCGATCTAATTTACGTGGATTTTCTAGAGCGATACCTAGTTTCATTATGGCTTATGGCGATGAAGATTTAAACTTAATGAACTTTGATGAGTACGTCAGTGATGAAGTATTTTATGATGTTACAGGTGTTACATTAGAAGAGTTTATTTTCTTACGAGATGGTGGTACGTATGTTGATGATGAAGGTGAAGAACAACAATTTAATGGTAACTTGTTTAACGAAGTAGTATTTAATGAATCTATACTTGAATTTTTACGCAAGAAATCTGAGTTATCAAATTACTTTGAAGAGACCGAAGAGAATATTTATGACTATATTCCACCTCAAAATACCAATCAAATTTATACGCCTAAATGGGTAGTTCAAAAGATGGTACAACAATTAGAAGATGAAAATCCAGGTATTTACGATGATTCCTCTAAGACCTTTATTGATTTGTATATGAAGTCAGGTTTATACATCACAGAAGTTGTTAAAAGGTTGTATAACAGTGAAGTAATCAAGTCAGAATACCCTAATGAGTATGACCGTCTAAAACATATACTAGAGAACCAAGTGTATGGATTAGCTCCCACAGAAATTATTTACAGAATTGCGACGAGTTTTATCTTTAGTGAATTGACCGAAGGCATTAACCAAAAGAACTTTGTAGAATTAGATGCTTATCCATATGCAGAAGATGGAGCATTAGAAGAAAAATTAGATGAAGTGTTTGAGTGATACTGTATAGCTAAACCCCCATATCCACCAGTGAAGGATATGGGGTTTTCTTAAAAATTAGATTAAATATGAAAGTAGGTAAAATGTTAATGACAATTGGAAAATTAATTGAAGTAGATATTAGAGATCTTTGGGAACACGAACAGTATGACTTTTCTAACTGGCTTTCAAAATCAGAAAATATAGAAGAACTTAATAATATTGTTGGATTAACTCTCACAGATATTGAAAAAGAAGCTTATGTTGGTGCATATCGTTGTGATTTAGTAGCAATTGATGAGCCTACAGATACAAAAGTTATTATTGAGAATCAACTAGAGGACTCAAATCATGATCACTTAGGTAAGATAATTACCTATGCCTCTGGTTTAGATGCAGAAGTTATTATTTGGATAGTCAAGAATGCTAGAGAAGAACATAGAAGTGCGATTGAATGGTTGAATAATAACATGGTAACGGAGATAAATTTTTTCTTAATTGAACTTCACGCATATAGAATAGGTAATTCTTTACCAGCACCAAAATTTGAAATTATAGAAAAACCTAATGATTTCATAAAGAGTACTAAGTCAATAAAATCTGATATTGAGATGAATCGATCCCAGGCCGAACGATTAAATTTCTGGACAAAATTTAATGATGTAGTTACTAAGAAAGGTAAACCATTCAATACTAGAAAAGCTTCCATGGATCATTGGTATGATGTTTCTATTGGTACAAGCGAAGCACATATTAGTATTACACTAGTTAATAAAGGTGGATATATTGGTGTAGAATTATATATCAGAGACAACAAAGAGGTTTTTGATGAATTATTTACTGAAAGAGATGAGATAGAAAGACAGTTGCTATTTTCATTGGACTGGCAAAGATTAGATAATAGAAAAGCAAGTAGAATCATTACAAAAATTGAAGATTTAGATTTCGATAATCAGACAAATTATCATGAGTTAATGGATGAAGTAATTTCAAGAGTAATTGCAATGCGGAGTATTTTCAAAAAGTATTTAGCTATGAATTAATTTTAGTTAAACAATACGATGACGACTTCGGCGATTAAGTCCAGTTTTTTTAAAAAAAAGCACTGTAAGAAAAGGAGGAAGAAATGTTAAAAATAGAGGCTTTTAAATTCCATAGACTAACCCCAAGGCTTGTTGATACAAAACATCCTTCTTATAAAATATCAAAAAAAGCATTAGATGAGGCTTATTTAGAAGAAGATGTTAAAAACATAGCGATAACAGGGATATATGGTTCTGGTAAAAGTAGTTTTCTTAAAACATATTTTAATAAAAAAATTGAGTTTAAGAAGGGAAATATTATAAATGTTGCAATTGCAGACTTTGAAAATAACGGTGATTCATCTAATAAAATCAAGATTGCGGAACGTCAAGTTATAAACCAAATATTATACCAAATACCTTCTCATAAGATTCCATTGAGCAAGTTTAGAGTTAAAGATAAGCGAAAATGGTGGCAAGTATTATTTTTCGCGGCATGTTTATGCATGTTTGCTATTGGATTATACTCTCTATTTAATAGGGATTTACTAGACTATTTCTACTCTGATTTAATACAAGTAGAGAAAGTCATTTTATGGTCTAACTCATCAATTCTAATCTTTTTATTAATTTCATTATCTATAGCTGCAGTATGGCTATCAAGAAGGATATCTTTAAAATTTACGAGATTTAATTTTAAAGGGGCTGAGTCTGAATTGATGGATTATGATGCTGCTGAAGTATTGGATTTAGAAGCACAAGAAATTGTGTATCTAATTCTTGCATCTGATGTGAATACGATAATTTTTGAGGATTTAGATAGATTTAAAAATATATCTATATTTATTAGACTTAGAGAAATTAATAGTCTCGTAAATGCTAAATCTCGTGAAATTGTACGATTCATTTATGTAATCAGAGATGATTTGTTTGAATCAAAAGATCGAACAAAATTTTTCGATTTGATGATTCCAATCATACCAGCAGTTACTTCTTATAATTCCCGAGGGAAAGTATTAGAAATTTTTTCTGATATTGAAGATGATAAATTAAAATTAAATCCTAAAATATTAGAACAAATATCAATATATATTGATGATATGAGGCTTTTATATTCTATTAGAAATGAATACGAAATCTATTCAAAAAGTATAGAAACAGATGTTTACGCTAATGAGCTTTTTGCCTTAATAGTACTAAAAAATGTATTCCCAAAGGAATTTGAAGATTTAGAATACGATAGAGGATATTTATATGAAGTTTTAAATAAAAGAGATACTTTAATCGTTAAATATGAAGAATCATTCAAAGAAAAAATAACAGAACGCGAGGAGCTAAAAAATCAGTTAATAACTAGATTTTCGGATTTTTTATCTGTTAATATTCCAAAAGGTTACAATTTTAATGTCAATGAGTCAACTGGAAAGTTGATGTATAATTGGTATCGGAATAAAGAAGCAAGTAGACTTATATATTATGGTAGTACTGGTAAAAATTATACATTTAATACCTTTATAGAAGAGTTAGGAAAAAGAGATTCTAGTCTGAAAGAGAGATTAGAGCAAATTAATTATGAAAATCTAGATCTTAAGATAAAAAGTTTAGATAATGAAATAGATAAACTAAATGAAGAACTAGGTAGAAGGCATACTGCTAAAACAAGTGAACTTCTTTCTGAATTAAATGAAGAAGGATTAAGCAAGTATTTTTATGAGAGCAAAGAAGAGTATAAACAAGTTATAAATAATCATTATTATTCCTTGATAAGATTCTTATTATTATCAGGACTAGTTGATGAAAATTATTGGAGATACAAAGGATATTTTCACAAAGGTTCTTTGGGGAAAAATGATAATACATTTATTAATAGAGTACTGTCGGGTAAAGAGATTAAAAATGATTTCAAACTAAATAACCCTGAAACTGTGACAGAATATTTTGAAGAAAAAGACTACCTAAGGAAAGATATCGTAAATTATGACCTAATGGATGAATTAATTGAAAAACAAAAAGGAAAAGAAATAATAGATATTTTTAGCGTTATTGTATCAACAAACGATATTGAAGCAATTGAATATATAAATGGTTATGATTATGACAAGCTTAAAAATTTAGTAGATATATTATTAAAGATAGGGTTTAATAGTTTTTATGAGGTCTTTAATGCAGGTTCTATATCATCTGATCTTAAATTAAAATTTGCAGGAATTGCATGTGAGTATAAAAACATTGAATCAAATACAGATTTTAATAAATATATGGCAAATAATAGTAAGATAATGGAGTTGGATTTTTTTGAAGATAAAGAAGCAATATTAGAGGGATTAGATAGAATAAAGATTAAATTTAATGATGTTTCCGATTTAGAGATATCTTCAAATATCACTAAAATTTTAATTAAAAAACGACTATTTGCTATTAATTTAGAAAATGTAATAAATATAATCTATAGATCTGGAATTACGACTAACAAATCAAAAAGTGATATTTTAAGTAGGTTTTTTAAATATTTAGATAGCAAATCATTATTTGAATTAAAAAAATATGTAGAGGAAAATTTAGATGAGTTAATTAATGAGTATATAGTAAAAATAAAGAATAGTGATGTTTATGCTTTTTCTGGAGAAAAAGTATTTAAAAGCATTCTAAATTCGGACTTGGAAACAGAAACTAAAAGAAAATTTATAGGTATTGAAAAATCTATCATTAGTGACATAAATTATGTTGAAGATGACAAGTTGTTAATTGAATTGTTTAACAATAATTTGGTCAACTACAATCAAAATAATCTTAATAATTACTATGAAAGATGTGGAGAGGTCTCTCCTATAATAAACTTTATAAATGATAATTATGAAGTAGAATTTTCTTTGAGCCAAGAGATGTATAAAGACCTTTTGAATTGTGTAGAAACTGAAATTAATCTATTTAAATCAATTTCTGAAGAGGTCAGTAGCCAAATTGATTTAATTAACTCTGATTTAAACTTAGAGAAATATATGATTCTTTTATCAAATAACTTAATTAAATTTAACAAGCAGAATTTAGTAACATTACTTGATACAAATGACGATAATTTAATTGTTAAATACTTTGCGGTTTTAAGTAAAGAAATTGCTTCTGAAGAAGCTTTATTATTAATTATGGATAGTGACATTTTTGAGGAATTATCTGAAGTTGTAGTTGAGAATGTACTAAACATGAATGTTTTAGAAGATAGTGATAGTATAAAACTTATAGATCAATATGATAAGAAAATTTCCCTCTTTAAGATAAATAATGCTGGTAATCAAGTAAGAAAACATGTACTAGAAAATTATTTCTTACCCTCAGATTATCAAAAAATAATAGAGGGTTTTAAAGAGTTTGATTTATGGGAAGAAATTATTTCTAAAATTAATTTAGAGTCAAATGCGTGGAGTGAGCTAATATCTAATAAAATGTCTGAAGAGTTTCTTGATAAACTAATAAGAGATGAGAATTTAAAAGAGACATTAAAAATTGAGCTTCTAAAAAAAATTATAGAGGACAGAACTCATATGTATAAATGGAAAGAGTGGATAAAATCAATAGGATCTATCAGTAGTATATCCAAAGTATTTGAAAACGGTAGACCTAAAGTTGAAAATGAAGCTGAGGATAGAGTAGCACGAACATTAGAAAAAACTGAAGTAGTGACTATTGGGAAAGATAATAGATTAAATTTTAGACCGACTAAATTTGAAGAGTTACACCACTTAAAATCTACATTTTATTGAAGTATATAAATATATTATCTAGTAAAACTTACAATCATAAAACATAGGCGTATGCGTGAAAATTTAGTATAAACCATTACTATATAACTATAAACGTTGATGTGAAGGGGTCAGATGAGCCCCCTCAACTCCATCAATATATCAAGGAAGTCCTCAAAGTCTCATTTGAGGGCTTTTTTCTTTATATAGTAAATTGATGCATCATATATAATGCTAAATTGAGCTAATTTTTCAATTAGAGTTATCTTCATCTCATCATATAGGCTATAATTTGAGATAGAGAAGTGAAATATATTAGGAGGTTTACGGATGAGAAGAGTAATTATTGATTCAGATACTGCTGGGGACGATACAACGGCCATATTGATGGCGATGAAATACTTTAAGGTAGAAGGGATCACCATCGTTGCAGGTAATGTGGCTTTTGATCAAGAAGTAGAGAATGCCTTAACGACAATTGAAACTTACCAACCAGGTTATAAGATTCCAGTGTTTAAGGGTTATCAAAATCCGATGACTGCACTGCCAAATGAAACGCACGATACGGTAGAGGAGATTCAAGGTGGCAATGGAATGGGTGATGCTGTATTCCCTAAACCAACACAAACTGCGGAAGATGGGCATGCGATTGATTTTATTATTGATACGGTGAAGGCAAATCCAGGCGAGATTGAAATTTTAGCTTTAGCACCTTTAACCAATATCGCGATGGCTATTAAGAAGGCACCAGAGATTGCAGCGGATATCAAGCATATTTGGATTATGGGTGGGGTAAATAACCGCTTAGGGAATATGAATGTCTCGGCTGAATATAACTTCTATGTGGACCCTGAGGCGGCTAGAATCGTTTTAAATGCGTCAACAGCAAAAACCATGGTTACTTGGGATGCTTCTTTAGACTTTGGTGTCATGTATGAAGAAGATATTGAAGAAATTCAAGCTTTAAATACGAAAGGTTCAAAATTCTTCTTAGATATTAATATGTTTGTCCGTGAGTTTGAACTGGCAAAACGAGGAATCGACGGGATTACTTGTACAGACTCATTATTGGTTGCAGTTGCTGCCGTACCAGAATTGATGCTTCAAGCGACTGAATATTACGTGGATGTTGAAACACAAGGTCAATTTGCCCGTGGCTACAACATTGTAGACTGGGAAGAGGAATTCAAGCGTGCGCCGAATTGCCGAGTTGCAGAGAGGATTTCTAGCCAAGGATTTAAAGACCAATTGGTGAACTTGTTAGCGGAAATTCAATAGGGAGAATTCGATGGTGAATTGGCAGTACTTAATTGAAGAAATGTATGATCATGCAAGCGATGATGCTGAACCGATGGCCAAGTACCAACGTAACCAGTTTCCATTTCTTGGTATCAAAAGCCAAACGCGCCGGGATATTTTTAAACCCTACCTAAAGGAAGCGAAAGCAAAAGCAAAGTTGCGCTTCATGGAAAATCCTAATCAAGCAATCATTGACTGGGCTTTTGTTGACGAATTTTGGTCATTTTCCGAAAGAGAATTTCAATATATTGTTTGTGATTATTTGAAAGAAATGAAGAAATATTTGCAGCCGGATGATTTACCTAGATTAAAAACATTGGTTGTCCAAAAATCGTGGTGGGATTCGGTGGATGCCTTGGTTAAAACAATCGGTTATTTAGTCCATAAGAATCCTGATTTGAAGACGGAATTGGCGGCGTGGAGCTCATCGGATAATGTCTGGTTGAAGCGGACTTCAATGATCCATCAACTGAGCATGAAGGGGCAAACAGATACTATTTTATTTAAAGTCATCCCTTGAGAAAACCGTGTAATTCATTACATGGATGAATCAAGTTCTAGGGCGACCGTCAT
>NZ_JVVG01000015.1:0-13182 GCF_001053265.1 Carnobacterium sp. 1290_CSPC | reverse complement strand
CAAGTCCACTTCAGAATAGTTTGCATCACACTTTGTGTGATACGGCACTATTCTTCCAGTATTGTTGAGCTTAGCGGTCTCGCTTACACCCTTTAGTTATTATTTTGTTCTTTTAATAAGTCACGGATTTCTGTTAATAGTAATTCTTGGCTATCAACAAGTGCTACCTCGTCGTCTTCTTCAACACCATCTTTTTCGAATTGGCTCTTCAATGATGCTACAGCTTTCATGACGAAGAATAATACCAATGCAATAATTAAGAATGTGATCACTGCTTGGATGAAGTTACCTAAAGTTAATACAGCTGAACCTAACTGAACTGTGATAGATGTAAAGTCTGTTGACCCCAAAAATAATCCAACAAATGGCATAATAATATCATTTACTAATGAGTTCACGATAGTAGTAAAAGCAGTCGCCATTACAACCCCGATTGCCATATCTAAAACATTACCTTTAGCGATAAAATCGCGGAATTCTTTTAACATTTTTGTTTCCTCCCCTAAATAAAATATGATTAATAATACATAATTTATTAAACCATATCTCTCATTTTTTGTAAAAAAAATAGCCTAATACCATACAAAAAAGTACAATTTCAAGCTAAATATTTCAATATTGTATTAAAAATGCACGAAATTGATGACCCCTAAACCAACCATCAAACAAGAAACCGCCAAATGCAGCTTCCGGTGCATGAAAATAATGGCGACAAACTCCCGCACCCAATTTAAAATCTGCTCCATCATCGTCGCCTGCGCACCCACACCAGACATCTGGTACAAGCCCTCCATATTGGCGTACAACTGACTGCGGTATAAATGGTAAGACGACGTCACAAAGACCGCTTTCGTCGTTTTCAACTGCTTCACATTCGCCTGCATAATCCCTTTTGCATAAATAAAATTCTCATGGGTATTTCGCGCCTGGTCCTCAAGTAAAATCATCTCAGGTGGCACCCCGTGGTCCACCAAATAATCGGCCATAATCCGCGCCTCACTCACTTGCGACTCCGCCCCAGTCGACGTCCCACTCACGATTATCCGTGGCACCGATTGAAATTGGAACTGTTGCCGTTCAATATAATCCACCGCCATATCCAACCGACTCTCCAGAACACCCGAAGGTTCCCCGTTCTTAGACAGCTGCTCCCCCAAAATCACCACAAAATCCTGCTGGCCCTCATCCTCCAACAAGGTCAATCGCAAGGTCACCACCAAATAATTGACGAAAGCGATCACGAAATAGGCCATTGCAAACTGGAAGACCCTTACCACTTCCTGGTGAAAAAGGGTCGAGTAGAAGAAACTGGCAACATATTGGAAGACCGTTCCGCCAATCAATACAGCAGCCAATAGTAAACCTACCGTCAACTGCAATTTCGACTTTTCAACCCGGTAGACTTTCAAAGCATAGGAAATCATCCCAACTCCAAAAATCATGGTAAATAAAGGCGCTAATAACCGGACATACCTGTCCAACCAATAAAAGACATGCTGGAAGAAGGGATGGTTGTTAAAAGTCGGATCATTTAAAATTGCAAAAAATAAAATAATAAAGCCCGCTAAAAACAGGAAATTATCCACCAAATTCCTTGGTGCAATCACTAAAATGACGATGCCAACAAGAAAACATGTCAGCGCTATGAGATATGGAATCATAAAGCCTCCTAGATTTCGTGGTAAGCCGCGTACACGTCCCGCTTATTCACGCCCGTTTGCTTAGCCACTTGTTTAATGGCATCCTTTGTCGACAAGTCTTTTTGCCCCATCCACCAGTCCACCTGGTCTTTCAAGGTCATTTCCTCTAAAGCATCCTGCAACATCGTCGCCTCAGTCACTGGCGCATCATTACCCGCAATATAGAAGCAAATTTCCCCTTTAATCGGCCCATTTTGGTCAAAATGCACAGCCAAATCATCCAGGCTGCCTCGGTTAAACTCTTCAAACTTCTTAGTCAACTCCCGGACCACCACCGCAGGCCGGTCAGGACCGAAGGCATCTCGACAATCCTCAAGGGTTTGCACCAAGCGGTAAGGCGATTCATAAAACATCATCGTGTAGGGAAAATTCACCAAGCCATCCAAGAAAGCCTTTTTCTCAGACTTCTTACGCGGTAAAAATCCAATAAAAGCAAACTGGTCAGTATCCAAACCTGAAGCCACTAGCCCAGTTAAGGCCGCATTGGCTCCAGGTAGCGGCACAACCCGAATCCCTTCAGCGATTGCAGCTTGCGCTAATTCAAAACCCGGATCTGAAATAGCAGGCATACCAGCATCCGACACCTGCGCTAAACTCTGCCCTTCTTTCAGCATAGCCAAAATTTGTGGAATCCGCGTTTGACTATTATGTTGGTGGTAGGACATCTGCCCCGTCGTCACCTCAAAATGATTGAGCAACTTCTGCGTATTTCGCGTATCCTCAGCCAAAATCATATCCACCGATTTCAAGGTATTGACTGCACGAAAAGTCATATCCTCCAAATTACCAATCGGCGTCGGCACCAAATACAAGGTACCAAACCCTTCATTCTCCTGCTTTTTAAATGAATGTTGTACCTGAACCATGCCCTCACTCCTCATCTTTAATTGCTTTTTCTTCCTCCGGCAAAAAGGGTAAACTGCCCTCTAAGCTGTCAGACACCCGGTCCGTCCACATTTTTGGGGGCCAAACTTGGCTGACGCCCTTTTCTTTAAGGAAGCCTTCCTTTTGTCTACGGGTTAATTGTTTAAATCGATATTCCGCTGACATGGCCCGCGACTTTGATGTAAACGGCTTGCTGTAAACCATATGAACGGGCCGACGCCCAGCTGCCTGAGTATACCTGGCTCCCTTACCTTGGTTATGAACCATTTCCCGACGATCAGGATCAGTCGTATATCCTGTGTAAAGCGTATTATCACTGCAAGCTAGCACGTAGAAATAGTGCCATTTTTCTGACTTATTCGCCATAAATTAACTGTCTCATTTCTGGTGTATACTCGTCCGACAAGGTTTGCGTGTAGAAAGGTGGCAAGACCCGCAAACCCTTATCATGACCATCTTTCATGAATTCTAGCAAAATGGTTTTCGCTTCTTTACCTGGTTTCGGATAGATAAATTGCATCCGTTTCAAAGTCAAATGGTATTGGTTACCTAAAACAATCAACTCACTCAACCGCTCAGGTCTATGGACAATATACAATTTACCACGGTTACGTAGGACAAACTGAGCCTGCTGGAAAATATCTTCCGCTGTCATCGCCACTTCATGGCGCGCCAAGGTTTTAGCATCCAATAAATTGACTTTAGATTCATCGTATTTCTTGAAATAAGGCGGATTACAAGTCACGACATCTACAGAATCCTTTTTAAAATGGTCACGAACCGATTTTAAATCCATCTGGTGAACCGCAATTTTGTCCGCCAAGTCATTATGTACCATCGACCGCTTGGCCATGTCTGCTACTTGAGGTTGAATTTCAATCCCATGAATCTGGGTTTTGTCACTCGTTTTAGCCGACAGTAATAAAGGAATCACCCCATTACCCGAACAAAAATCAATGACCTGTTTCACCCGACTCGAAGACACCTGGGCAAAATGCGCCAATAAAATTGCGTCTACCGAGAAGGAGAAGGTCAGGTCACTTTGAATAATTTCAAGATTTTGCGGAATTAAGGCATCCAACCGTTCGCCTGCTTGTAAAAAGGGTGTATCCATTAGCCTTGATTCCCCTCACCAGCACGCTCACCATAAAGAATATCTAAACAGAACATGCACTGTTCGTCATTTCCTCGGCGTTGACCGTAGGAAATATTACAAATATGGAAGCCATCTTCGTAGATATTCATAAGATTTTGACGGGCTTTTGACATCACCTGTGGCGTATTCTCGTCGGCAGGTTCATCTGTTTTCGCAGTATTTTGCGACAAACTATCGTTTAATTCCGTTAACTCTTGTACCCGTTCACGCAAATAAAAATTTTCCATTTTCAAGTTATGGGAAGAAATCAATAACTTGTCCCATTCCTCATTGATAGCATCAATTTTTTCAATCATCCCCTGCAAATCACTCTTCAATGCAGTAATTTCTTCTGCTACATGATGTTCATCCACGTTCCCACACCTACTTTCTACTAGTCATCCTATACCTGTTTAGCCAAAGCCTATTTGGCTATCGGATCATTTCAGTCAAAACGCAATATCTACGCTTTTTTCACTCTCCATGATACCACATGATGTGGCTAACCTAAATGAAAACTTCCTTTTCAACTAGCGTCAATTATAGCACACCTGTTCGGTTTTTGATTAGTAATTACGCTAAATCATCTCAAGTAAATAATGTTTTCACTGAAGAGCTAGCAAGTTATACCTAGCCAGCACGATTTATTTTCCTAAACGATTAGTCTAAGCTATGCTAAAATAGGAACAATAATATAGACAAAATTTTACGCAAGGAACGGAGCACGCTCATGCAAGCATTTACCTTTGACAATATGTTTACCCTAGCTGATACCTACGATGAAACCGAATTATACTATTTCATTGGTAATCGCAAGGTCCCTAGCATGTATAGTAACAACAAAATAGTCCTAGATTTCGTCCCTACAGCCGAAGAATTAGATATTCTAGAAGACAATTTTCTAGATTACGCTTATGACTTAAACCTCGCCTACTACAGCTTCGTACTACCTATGAATCAACCACTAGCCCCAGACCTATTCGCTTCAATCGGTGAAGTGGGCTATGAAATTTCACTAACCAAGTTAATGGTGTTAGACCCCGCTGATTTCAAAGGTTCAACCAAAGCGCACGACACTTACGGTGACCGTCTAGTATTGAAAGAAGTCGACGCATCTATTGAACAAGACTACTTCGACTTCAACCAAGTTTTTGACAAGGCCATCGACGATTCAAGCGAGTTTGCCCAACAAAAATTGAATTACTATCCATGGTTCTTAGCGGAAGATAACACCACTGCCCTAGCTGTCTATATAGACGACAAATTGGTTGCAATCACTGATATTATCCGCCTAGCAAACGCCTATGAAATTGATAATTTCCAAGTTTTAGACGATTACCAGCGTCAAGGAATCGGTTCACTCATCCAACAATGGGTATGTGATAAAGCCCTAGCTGAAGGTAAAATGATTATCCTGTCTGCTGATGCTGACGATACCCCTTATGACATGTATGTAAAACAAGGCTACCAAGACCAGGGTATGCAAATTGGGCTAAATCGAAAAATCGAAGCCCCCATCATTGAAGATATTCAAACCTACCAAGCTGACCCAGTTGCTTATATGCTTGAAAATGCCGCTTTTGATGACTTTGATGAATTCGAAGCATTTGAAGACGAATAAAATAAGTATTACATAAGCCCTTTAATCGTGTTAAAACTTTTGATTCACTAAAGTCAAAAGCACATGAATAAAGGGTTTTTATTATACGCTTAAATATACGTCGTCACCCTTTTTTTAAAATTAGTTGACAATATATGATTAACTTGCTAATCTAATGCTTGTATAAAAAGAAAGGACACATGTCATGACAGTTAAAGCAAAGTTACTGGCCTACCTATTAGACCATCCTGGACAATTTCATACTGGACCAGAATTAGCCGACCACTTCCAAGTCAGCCGCAACGCTGTTTGGAAAGCTGTGAAGCAACTAGAAACTGAAGGATATGAAATTATCCGTCATCCTAAAAATGGCTATGCCTTAGAAAACCTAAACCATGCCATTGATCCTAGCCAAATTAGCCATGGCTTACAAAACGTTTGGCCTGAATTAAAGGTTTACTACCAAGAATCTACCTCGTCCACTAATGACCTTGGTCGTAAACATGCAGCAGATTACCCTAATCAGCCTGCCCTCTTTATTTCGAGTGAGCAAATAGCTGGACGTGGCCGTCGCGGTCGTACTTTTTATTCATCTCTTAGCCAAGGACTTTACTTTTCATTAGTGATGACACCTCCGAGTGGTGTTAATAATGAACTGGTCGCTTCAATGACTATTGCTTCTGCTTCAGCCTATGCAGAAACATTATCCAACTATTTAACTGATGATGTCATGATCAAGTGGGTGAATGACCTATTTTATCAAGGAAAAAAGGTTGTCGGTATCCTAACTGAAGCGACTTTTGATATGGAAAGTCAGACCATTTCACATTTGGTACTTGGGGTTGGATCTAACCTTGCAGGTGACTTTTCCAAAGAAAATGCAGAAAATCAATCTGTTGCGGGCACCTTATTCGGACCACAATTGCCAAGAACATTCAATACGAATGATTTAATTACAAACTTTGTAATTAAATTTAAATCCTACTATGATGATTTATCTAGTCTGGATTTCTTGGACTATTACCGTAGTCACTTATTAGGTAAAAACCAATGGGTTAACTATATAGAAAACCACGAAAACTACTGTGGTAAAATCCTTGGTGTAACAGATCTTGGTCATCTTTCAATTGAAACATCAGAAGGTAAAGTACGAACCCTTGTATCGGGCGAAGTGTCTTTCTCTAGTCAGCAATTCGCTGACCAATAGCGTACTTAAACTTAACTATAGTAGCAACTTTTGGATGTGTGATCATTTAGCGCACATCCATGTATAAAATAAATGGTCAACCATAAATAAAATAAGGTTGACTCAATTAAAAGGAGAACAATATGACAAAATCATCTACTTACTACTGGGTACTTTCAGCACTTATGAGCGTAATTACACTCATTGCTTCCTATGTTGTTGTACCATTCGGTGCAATTCCTTTCACGCTACAGACCTTAGCCGTTATTTTAACGGGTTTATTACTACCAAGAAAATATGCAGCAGTTGCTATGCTATTAAACGCCATTCTTTTATTTATGTTTAAAGGTGCCTTTATTTACAGCCCTTCTTTTGGTTTTATCATCGGCTTTATTGTAGCCATGATTTTCGCCAGTCAAAATCCGGCCCTTGAAAATGGTTGGAAAGTATTAACTATTCGCGCAATAGTCATGAATGTCATCATATTCTTATGTGGTTTAACATACATGTATCTGGCACTGAACTTCTTACTAGATTCACCGATCACTTGGATGCAAACACTTATGTCAGGTATGATTATCTTCCTACCAACTGATATCATTAAAAATGTAGCAGCCATTTCTCTAGCTTTAGCCTTAAAGAAACGATTAGCCCTATAGAAATAGCCCTTACATTATCATAAAAAGGCCGAGACTTTACCGTCTCGGCCTTTTTATGATAATGTATGCGAACTTGAACTTCCACCATCTTTACTTTCATGTGCTACTGAAATAGTAAAGATGGTCTGATAACAAGCTAATTCATCTCGGTGCATTTTAGCGAGTGGTGGGTCAAATAGTTCAAAAACTTGGATGGCCTTATGACACTTACTTAATCCTTCATCCGACTGTCCTTCAATAATTTGGATAATACCATCTAAAAATAAAAGTCGATTTTTGAAATAATAAGCATTTGTGCTAAGTTCAGGTTGAACTTCAGCTACGATATCTTTCACTTCTTCAGTCCGCCCTGACCGTAAACGATCAAAGCACACATTGATTAGAATGTTGAGCAAGTGACTTTTGATAGCGTCTGTCTCTTTTAGAGTAGGCAGTTTTTTAACCATTTCATGGACTAATAAGTCTTGCAACGGCATTGTTAATCCTCTAAGGGAATTCCCTAATAAAATCACTTCATAAGTCGTCCAGATTGAACAATTCAAAATGTAATCGCTAATGGCTACCTTATCTGTTTCAGCAATCTCAACCTCAGTTAAATCATTTAGTAAAAGTTTCGTCATAATGGCATTGTATCTAAACAACACTTGGTTGGTTTCAAGGTACAATTTTTCATGGGTTTGTATAATCACTTTCAATGCAGCAATATCGCCTTGTTTATAAGCATTATCAATTTCTTCAATATATAATTTATATGGACTATCGAATTTCTCAATAGCAGCAATAAATTCTGAAAAGGATATACCCAGATTATGAACCAAGTTCACCAAATGATGAATTGTGATGCTAGATTCACCACGTTCGAACTTTGAAAGTTGGGAATAAGAAATCTCGCCAGTGGTTGCATCCTTTAAGGTTAACCCTCGCTCCATTCTTAAACCTCTATATATTGTGCCAATGTTCACGCTGTTGCTCCTTTGTAATATATGACGATAAATAAAATTTCCCCTAAAACTCTGCTATATTTTAACAAAAAGAAGACAAAATCATGAAACAAAAGTTCTTATCCTTACTAGCAACTATCTCTATATTTGGTATTATCGGAGCCTTATAAAGATTGAAATCTATTTCTTCCAATAAGCTAGCACCATATATTCCATAGCGGATTGTACACTCACGTTTGATTGAATCATCCGTTGTGCTTGCCCTACTAAATGTAGGGCTTTTGTTGCTTCTTCGACCGTAATTTTAGCCAGCATTCCTTGATATTTCCCAAAATCATTAGGAAATACCATCTGGTCTTGGTTGCTTTGTCCTTGATCTGCATGCAGCAATAAGTAAAGTAAATCATGAAAATGAAAAGCTACAAGATTAAGAGCTTGAATCATATCCACTCTACCCTTTGGACCCTTCATCCAGTCTGAAGCTACCATGGTTAGACCACGAGGGTCCTTTTTCACGATTAAATCCACCCACTGCAAGGACCAGTTGAGTCGTTGCTGGAAATCTTCATTCTCTGCCAGCGCCGTCGCTTCACCCACATCATTGGTTAAAGCCGTCAGAGTTGTCGCCATACTGGGCTTAATCCCCGCTTCCTCAAATAAGGCTTGTAGGTCCACCCGGTTTAATTGGGGAAAATGAATCATCTGGCAGCGGGAGACAATCGTCGACAAGATCGCGTCCCTATTATTGGTTAGAAGGAAAATAAAGACATTTTCATGCGGTTCCTCGATAAACTTCAACAAAGAGTTGGCTGCATTGACAGTCATTTTCTCTGCTTCATGGATAATAAAAATTTGGTTGTCTCCTTCAAGTGAGGACATGGACAACCGTTCTTTTAAATCTCTCGTCTGGTCAATTTTAATGGTATTCCCGTCCGGTTGAATATGAAAAACATCCGGATAGTCAGCGGACAATATCCGACGACAATGGTTACATGTCCCGCAAGGTATCCCCTTGTCAGCTGGATTGAGGCAATTCAAATAGGCCGCTAAATATAGGGCCATATCTTCTTGACCAGAACCTACCATGCCTTCAAAAATATAGGCGTGGCCAAGGCGGTTATTGACGAGGACCCGGTCCATCATAGCGGTCAAATCCGCTTGCTTCTTGGCGATATCAAAATGTTCGTGTGCCATTGATGGACTCCTTTCCATTGCTTTAAGGTGCTTTAAAGATTTGAATGTTTAGCTGAATTAACGAAATAAAGTTGGGAAATGGCTTTCTAAAATAGCCAAGGCATCCCGCTGCATACTTTCAGGGTCTTGGGTGGCATCAATGACTTGAATCCGCTCTTGAAAACGGTCTTTCAAGACGCCATACCCTTTATGAACCCGTTGATGGAAATCAATGGCTTCAACGTCCAGGCGGTTTTGTTCAGCCTGACTGCGGTTGGCTTGAATCCGGCGAATCCCCTCTTCAGCCGTAATATCTAAATACAATGTCAAGTCGGGTTGGCGGCCATCTGTTGCGAATTGGTTGATGGCAATAATCCCCTCTTCCCCAATTTCACGACCGTAGCCTTGGTAGGCAATTGACGAGTCGACGAACCGGTCACATAAGACCATATGCCCAGCTTCAAGTGCAGGCAGTACGGTATGGACTAAATGTTGACGACGGCTAGCTGCGTATAAAAGGGCTTCAGCTTTAGGATCTAGGGCCACATTTTCCGGACTTAAAATCACTTCTCTGATATCTTCCGCAATCGGGTCGCCACCTGGCTCGCGGGTCAGCTTTAAAGGTACAGCTAACTTGTCTTCAAGCTTTTGTGTCAGTCCCTGAATAAGGGTTGTTTTGCCTGCGCCATCGGGTCCTTCAACAGTAATAAATTTCCCAGAAAATTTTTGTGTATCCATAAGGTCTCCTTAAAATCTGTTATAGACTAGTTAATCGATATCACGGCGGCCTTCAAGGGCACGCAATAGGGTCATCTCATCCGCATATTCAATATCACTGCCGACAGATAAACCATAGGCAATCCGCGATACTTGAATGCCTGCAGGTTTAATCAAACGAGACAGGTAGGTTGCGGTCGCTTCCCCTTCAGCTGTTGCATTGGTCGCCACAATCACTTCCTTGACCTGGTCATCTTGCAGACGGGTCAATAGGGGCTGGATATTCAAATCTTCCGGCCCAGTGCCTTCCATTGGGGATAACACCCCGTGCAAGACATGGTAGAGGCCGTGATACTCACGCATCCGTTCCATAGATACCACATCACGCACCTGCTCCACCACTAGAATCCGTGACCGGTCCCGGTTTTCATCCGCACAGATTTCGCAAGGATCAGACTGGGTAATATTCCCGCAAACTGAGCAATACCGCAACTCACGCTTTGCATCCACCAAGGAAGACGCAAATTGCAGCACATCCGCCTCAGGCATGTCCAAGACAAAGAAGGCCAACCTAGACGCCGTCTTCGCGCCAATCCCTGGCAACTTACTAAAAGAATCGATTAATTTAGCGATTGGTTCTGGATACTGCATTCTCTACACCCCTGCATCTAACTTTCCTAACATTGTTTCAATCATTCTTGGCAAAAAGGTCACGCACTGGCCAATAAAAGGCAGAATTAGCACAAGTGGTGCTCACATCCTGTCAAAAAAATACCATGCGTAGTCCCGCTACCCATGGTATAAATGGTCCATCATTATCAACCATATTCTTTGCCTTGATTATAGTCCTGGGATACCTTTAGTGTATTTGCCCATAACGTTTGCAGTTTCAGTGTCTACTTTTTCAAGTCCGTTGTTCACTGCTTCAATCAATAAATCTTGCAACATATCAACGTCTTCTGGATCGACTGCATCCGGTTTGATGTTGATTGCTTTCACACGGCGGTCACCTGTTACAGTAACATTTACCATACCTGAAGGTTCAGTTCCTTGAAACTCTTTTGTTTCAATACTCTTTTGTTCTGACTCCATCTCTTGTTGCATCTTTTGCATTTTACGCATCATTTGTTGCATATTTGCCATTCCGCCTGCCATTTTATCGTCTCCTTTTAGCTTTTCATATTTTTTAAATTACATATTCATTGTCATTTTGGCATCAAGCCCCATGACCTAATCATCTATTATTGTAACATTATCCTTACCAAATAGTGAAGTTGCTTGATCAACTTGCTCTTGACGCGAACGCGATTCTTCCTCATTCAATCCGTTCTCATCCAACCCATCATCCACCACTTCATCTTCCTGAGTAAAGGCCTCAGCATCTGTCACCGACCCTTTAGTAGCCACTGCATCGTCCCCAACCAAGTCACTCAATTCGCCATTCTTCATAGCTTGGACATAACTTTGACGGGCAGACTGCCACTGGTCACTCGTTAAATAATACATCCTCGTTGGGTGACCTAGTTGATTAGAAAGAATCCGCTCAATTTCTTGACGGGTCTCCGTATCGTCATCCACCTTCTTGCACAGAATTTCATAATCAAACCGCACTACGAATGCATTTGGTGAAGCCGCCGCTGGGAAAGTTGCCTTCAATAAGGCCGCTTGCATACTTGGCAGACTCTCAATCAGCCCATCCCATAAATTGGCGATATCATTCAAGTCTTTCTTAGTCGCTTGATTTAACACTTGGAAGACCTTCGTCAGATTTGGCGTAAAGGCCGTCGCATTCCCTGACCGCTTAGCCGGCTTACTTGGCGCAGGTATAGCTGGCTCTCCGCCCCCATTTTGGACCTGTGCCGTTAAATTCGCCACTTGTTCTTGCAATTCAGCTAACGCTTGACTCACTTGCGTTGGCAAGACATGGTCACCTTCTTGGTTAGCCACCACTTGTTGGTTACCACTTTGACCAACAGCCGACTGACTACCGATTTGGCTAGCTACCTGAACCGTTGCCACCTCTAGATAGATCGTTGGTTGCAATGAAAAACGAATCTCTGCCTGCGTTTCTCGGAAGACTTTCATCATCTTATACAAGACATTCACATCAATCGTTTTCGCTAGACTATAAAAGGCTTCGTCATAACGTTGGGTCAACTCTTCAATCTCAGCCGTATCTGCCTTGGTTTCCTTGGCAATCATTAAATCACGCACAAAAACCAACTGCTCTTCCACAAAACGCGCCGCATCTTGACCACCAGCCAATAAAGCATGTAAGTGGTCTAATGCTGCCGTCACTTGCCCATTAGCTAGGGCCTCCGTATATTGAACCAACTGCTCTTCAGACAAGGCCCCCGTCACCAACCGACTCGTTTCAAGTGATAAAGTCCCATCGGAAAAGGAAATCACCTGGTCTAACAAGGATAAGGCATCTCGCATCCCACCGTTTGCTGCCCGAGCAATTACAGTAAGGGCGCCATTCTCATATTCAGTACCGTCCTGGTCCAAGATAAATGCCATCCGGTCCTCAATCGCCTGACGTGAAATACGTTTAAAATCAAAACGTTGGGTTCTTGAAATAATCGTTGCAGGTATCTTATGCGGCTCAGTCGTTGCTAAAATAAAAATGACATTAGCTGGTGGTTCTTCTAAGGTTTTTAATAAAGCATTGAAAGCACCCGTTGAAAGCATGTGGACCTCATCAATGATATAGACCTTATATTGCGCTTCCGTTGGTGCATAGCGAACCTTATCACGGATGTCACGAATCTCCTCAACCCCGTTGTTAGACGCCGCATCGATTTCAATCACATCCGGCAAAGTTCCGTCCGTAATTGCGCGGCAAATCTCACATTCATTACATGGTTCCCCATCCACCTGGTTTGGACAGTTGATCGCTTTCGATAGAATTTTAGCCGCACTCGTCTTACCAGTCCCTCTTGGACCCGTAAACAAGTAAGCGTGACTCGTTTTGCCAGTTCGAATGGCATTTTGCAGCGTACGCGCAACAGCCTCTTGGCCAACAATATCTCCAAATGTCTGCGGCCGCCAAACGCGGTATAATGCTTGGTAACTCATCGCTGCCTCCTTAAACTTGCTACATTTAATCATCTCGAACATTATAACATCAACTACTCTCTGTTAAAACAGAGAGTTTGTCCTAAACATGGTGGTTGTACAAACGAT
>NZ_JVVG01000014.1:0-2252 GCF_001053265.1 Carnobacterium sp. 1290_CSPC | reverse complement strand
GCCTTAGTTAAATAGCTTAGACCGCTGTTTTGCTTTGAAATAAGTGGAACAAGTCATGAGCGTTCCTAGAAACACGCCATTTTAATGGCGTTGTAGTTCATTATAGAAAAGAAATCAGAAAAATACTAGCAAACAGGACTCGCTCCGTCCGAAAGAAATCAAGCATTTAAGCGTCTATTATCTTTATCCAAAATAAACTTTCCCAAACGAAAAAGGTGGCCTACTCAAGTACCACCTTTTCTAAATGATGTATGCTAATTAGTTATCTTTTTCAACATTTAAGATATTACCTGTTGTTGCGTCGATATCATACGCATATTCCCGGTCACCATCTATAGTAAATTCAATTTCATAATGGGCAACGTCATCGTAATCATCATCATCGTCATCCACATCATCTAATTCAATTTCACGTTCTGTTAAGGCATCTTCAGTTAGACCAGCGTCGTCTAAAGCAATTTGCCACGCTTCATCTTCAGAAATGAATTCTCCTGAAGCAGCTTGGTTGGCTTCACTTGAGCCTGCACTCTCATTGCTACCATCTGCATTGTCATCCGCGTCGTCACCTGACGTATCTTCTGAACTAGGTACCGTTTCAGAGCTTGTTTCAGTTGAAGAAGCTTCTTGGCTGGTTGTTTCAGCTGTTTCGCTTGTAGTCGTATCTTCTTGACCACTGTTACCGCATGCCGCAAGCAAGAATACTGAAGCGAATAATGTTAGCGCACCTGTTTTTAATTTCATGGAATCTCCCTTTCGTTAAGCATAGTGTCGACTACTATAGTTAGCGTGATCGCCAATCTTTTATACATTATAACATATAGAAAAACAGCTTCAAATATTTTTATCACTTATATATTATAGATGTCTGGTCTTCGGTCATTAAAGACGTTAATCGATGACCGAATACCTTCAATAACAGAAAGGTCTATCTCACCGTATTTTACGCCTACTTGTAAATCAGGAGAAACAACATACTCGCCCCAAGGATCAATGATGGCTGAATGACCGCCATATAAAGCCTCTTCGTCCCCATTAACCGGTCCTCTTGAATTAGCCGATACGACAAACAACTGGTTTTCGATTGCCCGTGCCCGTCCCAAAGTATCCCAATGTAAATTCCGGACTTCAGGCCAAGCAGCCGGTGCAAATACAATCTGTGCATCCGCTAAGGCTAAAGCCCGCACCCACTCAGGGAATCGCAAGTCATAACAAGTCACAATCCCGCATTTGACCCCGTCCAATTCAAAGGTCACACTCGCTTCACCCGCTTCAAAATAACCATTTTCCTTGGCCGGTGAGAATAAATGGGCCTTATCGTAAGCTGCAATCTCTTGCCCTTTTCGGTTATAGATATAGGCCGTATTAAATAGCTTGTCACCACGCCTATTGGCCACCGAACCCCCAACCACATTGACTTGGTAGTTTTTAGCGAATTGGCTTAAAAATTGACGACTCACCTTGCCATCCTCGTCCGCTCGCTCTTTTACGTCTTCCGGTAAGAAGGATGTATTCCATAATTCTGGCAGCACAATCACATCCGGTTGATTGGCCGTCGCTTCTACCATCAACGCTTGAATTGTTTGAAAATTCTCTGCCACCTGGCTTTGTTGTAAGGCTGCTTGTACAATCGCAATTTTCATCATATTCCTCCTAATAACCCTTTTACCCATTATATATGAGTCCCTTCCAAAAGTAATTTAAAGGGCTTAATTTCTTGGAAAAAGAGCCTTCGTGGTCTATATGACGGACATTTCATGTAAATTTTAGTTGACTACTTGATCCGCCATATGATAAATTACCGGCATCAAATCGTAACCATTACGATTTACTTACTTTGCCCCTGGCTAAGGCAAAAAATATATTGGGTACCCAAATACATGTGATTGAATATTATTTTGGAAAAGAGGATGCATTGATGAATAAGAGTTTGACATTCGCTTTAATGACCTTAACGGGAGCTGCCCTTTTGGCGGCATGTGGACAAGCAAATACTGAGGCAGTTGCGGGAAATGACGGGGGCAAATTAGAAATTGCAACAACGATATACCCTGTTTATGCCTTCACAAAAGAAATTGTTGGCGACCATGCTGACGTGAGTTTAATGGTACCAGCGGGCACAGAAGCCCATGATTATGAACCTTCTGCAAAACAAATTGCGGCCCTAAACGAATCAGATGTCCTAATTTACCACAATCAACTACTCTCTGTTAAAACAGAGAGTTTGTCCTAAACATGGTGGTTGTACAAACGAT
>NZ_JVVG01000124.1:0-2730 GCF_001053265.1 Carnobacterium sp. 1290_CSPC | reverse complement strand
GTAGTGAGTGCATTTACCCTTGCAGCTTTTTTTGTTGTCATTTAGCTTTTGTAAACCGACAGAAAAGCCAACAGGTATGACTGTTTACTCACTTTTCAGAGGCATGATCAAACGCATTGCGTTTGTCAGGTGTGGGCGGAAGCCCACGGTTTTTAAAAGGGTTCCGAGGCTCAACGTCAATAAAGCAATTATGTTATTGATTTTAAATTTTTTATATCAAAATGGTCTTTTTCTGTTAAATCATAACCAGAATGAAAAAGAAGTTGAGCTTCTTTTGAAATACATGGTATTTTTCGACCTTTGTAATTAGTTTCTGAAAACCAGTCATTTTGGAAAACATAATTACCACCTTCTGGGTTTGCTTGGGTAATTGATCCATCATCATTTAGATTTATAGGATGAATATCTAAATACCCATATTCTTCATGCTTGAGTTCCATACGTGAAGGCATCCAATCAACTTCTATTTTGTATCCGATATCTTCTAATTTTTGTATAACTTTTTGAGTGTGTTGAGCGTCAAAATCTATATCTATATCTCTGTGTTCTCTTTGTTGTTTTCCAGTTAATACATCTACCCCCCAGCCACCATCTAACCAATAAGTTACTTTCATGTGTTCAAATAAATCTAAAATATAAAATAAATCTTTTTCTGTTACATTATTATTTTTCATTTTATCCCTCCTAACTTGGGAATTTGAAACGAGTTGAAAACGAGTTTCTTCTTGTCTTGATACTATATAGAAACAACTACATTTTTATAATAACTAAATAAATGCTGATATAACAGTGTTTTTAGATGTTTTTTGTTAAAAAAGGTTGAAAACAAAAAACTCTGGGGGAGATTTTGAAAAAAATCGACCAACTTCTGGGGGGTACTACGACACCCCCCAGGAGTGCATTGTGCATTGTGCAGTTTTTCAGAAACGCTGTTATATCAACGTTTCTAGCTATAAACAAATTACAAAAAAAAGCTTCATGTTTTCCAAAGTAACGAAAAGTATTTACAATAGATTTATTTGTATGTATAATTATTTAAAAAAAGGGGGATTAAGAATGAGTGAACAGGAAAAAAAGAAAAAGATTACTTTGTCGGTAACAGAAGATACAGATAAAAAAATAAGTGATTTGTCTAAAAAGTATGGAATGACAAAATCAGGTCTAGTTACTATTTTAGTGCAAAAAGCTAATGAAAATGGGATTTTTAAATAAAAAAAACCCCTTCGGCAAAAGGGGTTTAACAAAAATTTGTTGTTTGATTGTGAGGTAATTATAACATGAGCGAAAAGATTATAAAAGGCAGAGACTGGGCATTTATCGTGTATCCAGAAAGTGCGCCAGAAAATTGGAGAGAGATTTTAGATGAAACACATATGCGTTGGATTGAGAGTCCATTGCATGATAGGGACTTCAACCCTGACGGAACACCAAAAAAACCGCATTGGCATGTGATGTTGTCAGCAGATGGTCCAATTACACTTAAAGCAATTAATAAAATTATTGAGCCTTTAAATACTCCAGCACCTCAAAAGGTGGGTTCAGGACGAGGTATGATTAGATATTTTATACACTTAGATAATCCTGAAAAAGCTCAATATTCTAAAGATGAACTTATTGGGCATTGTGGTGCTGATGTAGATAGTTATTTTGAATTAACTAAAACAAGCAAAATGGCTGTAATGAAAGACATTGTAACCTTTATATACGATAATGAAATTGACAATTATGCTGATTTCTTGATGATTTGCATTAAAAATTCTGATGATTGGTTTGATGTAGCGATTAATTATAATACTTTAGCAATCAACAAGATGATTGACGGTATGTGGTTAAAAAAGAAAAATGAACTTAGATAATAAAAGCCCCCTGACTGAAAAGTCGAAGGGGGTTTTTATTTTAGTTTGAGGTTTGCATACCTACTTAAAAAAGTAGGGCAGCAAATCGTCAAACAGGTATCAGCTAATTGCACCATAAGGGTGCGCTGATACTCGGCTCAAAAGAGCCGAAATAGCCGTCTGCAAGACCCCTCGGCGAGCCCACCTTTACGAAGTAAAGTATAGTGGGTTATACTTTACATGGAAGCTGTACCGAAGTTAGGAGTGTTTATATGTCATTTGTAGTGGCGAGAATGCAGAAGATGAAAGCTGGCAATTTAGTCGGCATAGGTAATCATAATCAACGGTTAACTGACAATCATTCAAACAAAGATATTGATACGGAACGCTCGTATTTGAATTATGACTTAGTCAATCGCACAGACAATTACAAAACGGATATTCAGCAATTTATTAACGACAACAAATCGAGTAGTCGTGCTGTCAGAAAAGATGCTGTATTAATAAACGAATGGATCATAACTTCTGACAACCGATTTTTTAAAGATAAAGACGATAAAGAAATTAAAGACTTTTTCGAACAGTCGAAAGATTACTTCGCTGAAAAATTTGGTGATGAGAATATCCGCTACGCTCAAGTTCACTTAGACGAAACAACACCGCATATGCACTTAGGTATTGTGCCTTTCAATGCGGAAAAGCGGTTATCAGCAAAGACTCTTTTTAATCGTCAAGCTTTACAGGCGGTACAAGACGAATTGCCAAAGTATTTAAATGAGCGTGGTTTTGAGCTTGAACGTGGCGAAAAAGGTTCAGAGCGTAAAAATTTAACGGTGCCTGAATATAAAAAGGCAAAGGACGAATTAAAAGAGATGACTACCACGCTGGAACAGCG
>NZ_JVVG01000123.1:0-1179 GCF_001053265.1 Carnobacterium sp. 1290_CSPC | reverse complement strand
AGCAATAGCCATATCTAGTATTTCCATAACTGTTAAACTTTGGGCTAAATGTTCCTCTGCATACATGGTATCCTCATGATCAATCCAATTTGCAAAAATCTTAAATTCTGCGCCCATTTTATGCTCGCATGTATTCAATTCAAAATGATCCCTATAGCCATCATTTGTCCAAATATCAAATGAAGTGACCCTATTAGTAGCGCTATTGACTCTAATAGTACCTTTAGTACCTTGAATAGTTGCCCCATTTTCCCCTGTAGAATCCTTTGAAGCCATGCATACGGCTTTTGTGTATCCATAGTCCATGATTAAAACGCCAGATGTATCGATAGCATTCTCGATGTTAGGGTAGTAAGTAACTTTCTTTGGTTTCCCAATTAAGCCAACAACGAAATGTATATTGGATGAATTTAAATCCATTAAGGCACCGCCACCATTTTTGATATCAAAGGCCGGTAAGACGTTACCTGCTGTGAAAGAGTCATACTTACTCGAATATTTTGAGAAATTGCATTCAATTAACTTGATATCTCCAAGAAGTGGTAAAAGTTCACGGATTTTACCATAATTTTCGACGAACTGACCTGTTACAGCCTCAGCCAATACTAAATCGTAATCAATGGATAGTCGTTCTAATTCGATTAATTCCTTTTGTGACATCGTAAAAGGTTTCTCACATATAACATGCTTACCATGAAGTAAGGCTTCCTTAGCAAAAGGAAAATGTAAGTTATTAATGACGGCAACATATACTGTATCAATATCTGCTTCTGTCAAAAATTGATTGTAATCACTGTATACTTGATCAATGCCATATTGTTTTTGAAAGGCTATCGCCTTATCAACGCTTTTGGGTGTTGAGTTAATTGCAGTTACTTGTATTTCTGGCAACTCAGCAATTACCGGTAAAAATTGCTCAACCACTTTTCCAGTCCCCGCTATCCCTAATTTCAAATTTACCCCTCCATTAACCTAGAAATACCGCCAAACTAGGTGTTAACATTGTTTTCTGATAGCTAATTATAAACCTCTAAACCAATAAATTCTAGCCCTTTTTGACACAAATTTTATTTTTCATCTAAATTCATACAGAGCAATCGGTCCACCTTCTTTTTAAAAGACGAATTTACAATTTAAGTGCAACAACAATAATAAAATAAAAAAAGATCCATAGTTTTC
>NZ_JVVG01000122.1:0-909 GCF_001053265.1 Carnobacterium sp. 1290_CSPC | reverse complement strand
CAACAGCTTTACTATATGGAATCGATCAATGACAATCTTCGCATTAGGGAAACATGTGCGGATGACCTCTAGATAAGGTGTATATAAATCAATCGAAACTGTCTTCACGCTGCTTCGAGCAGTCCAGGTAAAAGAAGAAAAGTAATCGATGAGCGACGCTTGTTTTCTATCAACGACAATATCAATTAGCCTTCTATTATGCGTGTCCACAAGGACAGCACTCATCGCATTGGCTACACGATTAGTCGATTTAAACTCATCTACACCGAGGTGATTCGGGAGATAATTTCCCTTAGGTGATAGTCCCATACTTGCTTTCATTAAAGTTCTGGCCACTGTTGGAGAAGAGACATGATAACGTTTAGCGATTAACCGCATAGATTGCGTTTCAACCAATTCGGAGCTAATTTGACTTTTAATGGTTTTAGAAATACAGCAAAATTTTTCAACTAATGGTGTTTCAGCGATAAAAGTTTGTGCACAATGTTTACAATAAAAGCGTTGCTTCTGTAATTTAAGTAAAACAGGATTAGTAGCTGTGTTCGGTAATCGAATGATAGCTGGTTTAAAGCCATGTTTGATGATATCTCGATTACCAGTATTCTTTACACCACAGTGCATACAAGCCTTAGGCTTGTACGTAAGAACCCCATGTAAAACGAAATGATTTATTTCATGATACTTTTCAAGTGGCAACAGATGCATAGATTTTGGTATTGTAATATCAATATTATTGTCGTAAATACCGCAAAGTTGTTTTATAATAGATGTATGGGACATGATTTTTCCTTCTTTCTGTATTCGTAGTGGTTTACACGCATTAAGGATATCATGTCCTTTTTGCGTACACAAAAATAGTGTCAATGAGATTCAATATGAATTCTCACCAACACTATTTATTATAGAACC
>NZ_JVVG01000121.1:0-462 GCF_001053265.1 Carnobacterium sp. 1290_CSPC | reverse complement strand
ATCAACTACTCTCTGTTAAAACAGAGAGTTTGTCCTAAACATGGTGGTTGTACAAACGATATAATATCTCCAACCGTTTAAAGACACTAAGGGATGGTTGACTGGCACCCCATCAGTAAGCGGTCTGTAGACACTTACCGAATATTGTTTTACGTTTAATAATTTTGTATTGGCACAACTTTTTCAAACCGCGGGTTTTTCTCACTCGACAGATATCGGTGACCCAATTCTTGAATATTGATAGCTGCCACACGGTCATCATTTGATTGATACCCACAATTCTGACAAGTAAACAAGTGCTTACCTTGTTGTCTATTAGCTTTATCAATTGATTCGCATTTCGGACAACGTTGGGACGTAAATTGTGCGGATACTTTTAAAACTTGCGAACCACTTTCTAAAGCTTTATACATTAACTTTTCTTCAAAATCGAAGAATCGCCAAGAATGGTGTTCATACCGT
>NZ_JVVG01000120.1:0-540 GCF_001053265.1 Carnobacterium sp. 1290_CSPC | reverse complement strand
TAAGATGCAGTTAACGAAAACGATTAAAGTGCAATTATACCCAAGTGCTAGTGATATTGAAAAGTTCGAAGAAACCCAACAACAGTTTTTAAACGCTTGTAATTTTGTTTCGACATATATCTTTGACCATGACTTTGAATTAGGTCAAACGACTTTGCACAACGCCTTGTATCATCAGATACGTCAGGATTTTGGGCTGCAATCGCAAATGGCCCAGTCCGTGATGCGTACGGTAATCGCGAGATATAAGACCGTGAAAACACAGTTTAAACAAAAACCTAAGCGTTATAAAGATATCCATACAGGTAAATATCATACGCTATATAAAGACCTTTACCATTTAACGAAACCCCTAGGGTTTAAGCAACCAGTAGCTGTGTTCGTACGTAATCGTAACTACGCTTATCACCAAAACAATACCTATTCACTGACGACCAATCAAGGACGAATTAAAGTGTCTTGTGATAAGCAACATATCGATTATCTTCAACAATTTAGCCAGAATGCTTACAAGTTCGGTCAAGCTGAATTACTCTGTCG
>NZ_JVVG01000119.1:0-906 GCF_001053265.1 Carnobacterium sp. 1290_CSPC | reverse complement strand
GCGATGAGTGCTGTCCTTGTGGACACCCATAATAGAAGGTTGATTGATATTATTGTTGATCGGAAACAAGCTTCTCTAATCGATTACTTTGCTTCCTTTACTTGGGCTGCTAGAAGTAGTGTGAAAACTGTTTCTATCGATTTGTATACACCCTATCTTGAAGTAATACGTACTAGTTTTCCTAATGCTAAGATTGTAATTGATCGATTCCATATCGTGAAGTTACTAAATGAGACAATTAATTCTGTTCGTATTAAAGCTATGAATATCGTGAAAAATAGCCGACCATCTGACTACAGAAAACTTAAAAAACAATGGAAGTTGTTGCTAAAAAATGCTGAAGACTTAAATTTCACTGATACATATTATGTTCGCCAATTTGGTGAAGAAATTTCGGAACAGCGCATTGTTGATTTCCTATTGAATATTTCGCCGGATTTATTAGTAACATATACTCTAATGAATGAGCTTAAGTACGCAATTTCTACGCATAACATTGAGCTATTTGATGAAATATTGAAGAGCACAAGGAAAATAACCTTGCCTCGACGTGCGAGAAGAACTATCAGAACTTTACAGAAGTTTTTACCATATATCCATAATTCATTAACTTATACCGTCTCAAACGGACCTACCGAAGGTATTAATAATAAGATTAAATTAATTAAGCGTACTGGTTTCGGATATGCTAATTTCTTTAATTTACGCGCTAGAATACTAGTCCAATTCAAACTAAAATACAAACCTTCAAACCCAGCACCATCCACTTATGAAGCAATGGCAAGCTAAGGCCTGCCAAACTATTACTATTTTCGTAGTCCTTGTTGCTACAACATAATAATCTTCTTGCCTAAGGGCAAAAAAAAGCCATACACATAATCGTGTATAGCTTTTCTCTTTGAAGCT
>NZ_JVVG01000118.1:0-385 GCF_001053265.1 Carnobacterium sp. 1290_CSPC | reverse complement strand
AATAAAATTAAATTAATTAAACGAACAGGTTTTGGATATTCGAACTTCCATCATTTACGTGCAAGAATTTTAGTCCAATTCAAATTAAATTACAAACCATCCAATCCTAAACCTTATACATTTGATGGGATGGCAAGCTAACCCAGGGATAGTGGTATATTTTTGAATAAAGAGGACTGAAAGTGTACGTCCTTAGCCGTGAACAAGCATGAAATCGAGACTAAGGCTCGATTTNAAAGCAGAGAGACCTTGGCTCTCGCTGGTGCCACGGCTTTTAAGGAACGTACACTGAAGGACAAAACACCATTTGTTAGAAATGTTATCCCATTGGTCACTTCCCTTGCCTAAAGGCAAGAAAAAAGCCAAACACATCACAGCGTGCATG
>NZ_JVVG01000117.1:0-20743 GCF_001053265.1 Carnobacterium sp. 1290_CSPC | reverse complement strand
CAAAAAAGTTCATAGTTTTGGGAGTGTATTTTTTTGAGAGACCTTTTGTCCCAGCCTCTTCTTAATTACAGCACATTTATTAGATACGATCTGGTCTATCTGGATCTTCCAAATCAATTGTCTCATCGTCCAAAGTGGTATCTGTTCTTCGTACATTGCCACTTGATTCAATATCAATTTCTTCTCTACGAATATCTTCAGAGACATGTTCGACATCTTCTTCATGTTCTTTTTTGATTTCAATTTCTTCTGTTACAACCGTGTCTTTATCGACGACTACTTTTTCCTCATGAACTGGGATAGTGATAGATTCTGTTTCATCGTCAAAAGTTGTATCCGTTATGTCTACTTCACCATCGTGAACAGCTCTTCTTTCAATCACCACTTCTTCACGCTCGACAGGCACTTCAATTGTTTCCGTATCATGGACGGTCTTTTTCGTCACATGTACTTCACCGGTTTGGACTTCCTCTTTACCGACATGCAGACGTTCTTCTTTTAATTGAATCGTTTCGTTTTCTGTCATCTCAGTGGTGTCTTGAACTTCTCGATCCATTCCAACGGTGGTGTCCACTTCAGGTAAATCACTCTCTAATGGTGTAACATTCGTATCGGTCATTTCACTGTGTATTTCAGTATCTCCACGATAGTTACGAACAGCAATTACAGTATAACCATCTTGAATGTCTTCTCTATAAGGAGTTATAAAGTCGTCTTGTGTCGTCTCTACACCATAATCATCGTCCATTGTAAACATATCTTTTATTTCATCCCAGAATGAACGGTCTTCATCACCTCTTGTTGAGGAAACTTCACCTGCAGTTCGCATATCTACGCCCATTGTATCTTCGAATTGATTAAAATTCGCACGATTAGAATAGAGTGCAATGTCATTTCTAGTATAGCCTTCACGTTCTAATCTTTTTAATGTCACTCTTACTTCTGCCGGATCACGGTACTTACCTATAACCGTATATGAATCTCTTTCCATTATAACTTCCTCCTCTTATCTTTTAACTATTAGAAAGTGTTAAAGCACTTCCTTCCACTATCCATATTTTAATGTAAGTTGATAGCGTTGTCCATTGATAGGACTTCTAAAAAAGGGGATTTTTAAGAGCATGCTTATAGTAATAATCCTTTTATTTATTAGCTATTTTGGATGAAATTATATCTAGCTTAATTTGATAAAAAGGAAAAGTAAATGTTCTAAAGGAAACGATTGAAGATGATCTGAATCATTTGAACTCATTAAGTATAGATGAAGCAAAAATCGGCTATAAATCTAAAAATGAGGCCTTTTTGGGCTACAAAACATATATTGCGATGACAGATGAGCGAATCCTAACAGCCGCTACCGTCACCACCGGTGAGAAAGCAGACGGGAAAGAGTTAAAAACGCTCTTATATAAGACGGTCGCCCACTTAAATATAGCCAGCAACAAATAACACATGCTTTACAATTACTGGAAACAAACTCATATAATCAAGTTGCTAAAATGACTGGTATCAGTAAGAGTACCCTTTTGCGATCTAAGGCGTTTAAAATATGTTTGGGTATATTTATATATAAAGGGGTCAAAAATATGAGAAAGAGTAGAATTGACGGATATGACGGATATAAGGTTAAGCTAAAAAAAGTAAGTACCTGTTGTTATAGAGAGACCATATTCTTTTTGGCAAGATGTCATGATTAAAAATAAGGTACCTATGTCTATTGTCCTATCAGCAGTTTTTGTAATTTATGCTGTCCTTAAGTTAGGTATAGCAGATAATATAGAGGCCGTTGATAACTTTAGCTATGAATAAGTTCGTTTTATTTATATTTGTTTTATTTTTATTATGTCTATCTTACCTTTTTCAGGCATAATAGGGGCTATCTCATTCCTATTTTCAGGCAGAATAAGGTGAATATCTTTGATAAGTTTGCCAATATATATAGTAATCGGCATGTACATGGGTTGGTTTAAATTTATTCGTGACCTAATTAGATTGCCATTTTGTCTGATCATATGGATTAGCACAAAAGTAAGTAATAAACAATATGACAAACATAAAGTGATAGAACAGTATCACGAATATTTATAAATAAAGGGATTTTAGATATTGGAAGAGCAAATACTTGCGTTTTAAGGCGATTTAAAACGCAAGTAATGTTTATGTTAATAAGGTCGCTGAAAACGCAAAGGAGAGAAAATATGAGAGTATTATGTTTAATAGAAAAAGTTGAAGGAAACCAAATCACTTTATATAATCCTGAGACCCAAAATAATATCACTTTGAGTGTTCCTGATGATGAAATTTATATATATGAAAGTGCGTTAAAAGAAGCAGAAGATGAAAGTTTATTTGTAGACGACTTTAATGAGCCAGCATTCGCTTTAGTGTATTACGATACAGAAACTGAAAATATCTCATTTGAAGGAGAGTAGTCATTATGGCATGGAAAGATAAACAAAATGCAGTTGAAGAACTTACTCGTAAAATGAATGAAAACATCAAGAATTTTAAGAAAGACCCAAAACAAGAATTAGAACTATTGAAATATATTTCTCAATTTAATAACTATTCGATTAAAAATATTTCTTTAATTCGATCCCAGCGAAATGGAGCGTGGGGAGTAGCTTCTTACAAGCAATTTAAAGAAAAAGGTTATCAAGTACAACGTGGCGAAAAAGCGATAAAAATTTTAGCACCTAAATTTCAAGATATGTTTCGTTATAAGGAAGAAGGAAAAATTAAAACTAAGCCTGTTTCACAAGCAACAAAAGAGCAAAAGCAAGAAATTAAGGAAGGTAAATATACAGTAATAAAAGGAAAAATTACTAACTTTATAGCTGTTCCAGTATTTGATATTACACAAACAGATTGTCCACCAGAAGATTATCCAGTTTTATATCCTAATAAACCTGAAAATTTTAATTTTAAAGGTACAGAAAATGATTTAAAAAGATTTCATCAAGCTGTTTCAGACTATGCTAAATTACAAAATGTAAAAGTGAACTATGACGTAGTTGACGGAACAGCAAAAGGTTTTTATGCACCTTCTCAAAATGTGATTGTCGTTGATAAGCATTTAAACGAAAAAGAACAAACAAAAGTTTTATTACATGAGTTAGCACATGCTGAAATGCACAATTCAAAAATTATGAAAGATAAAGCACCTGAATTAAAAACAGTAAATGTTCTAGAATATCAAGCAGAAATGACAGCTTATATAGTCAGTAGTAAATTTGAATTAGATACAGAAGATTATTCTACACACTATCTTGCAAGCTGGACAAAAAGAGAAGTAGATGATGACGTTTATTTAAAATCATTAGAAGAAGTTAAAGAAGTATCGTCAAAATTGATTGATAAAATTGTTGAAAATTATAATGAACTTGAACAAACACTATCAATAAAAAGTCTGGCTAACAAAAGTGCCATTGTTCCTGAAAATGATAATTTTGCTGAAATATATAAACAAAATTTAAAAGCTAACTCAATTTCAATCGAAGATAAAGAGCATTATCAAAAAGTTTTTGTTGAAGTTAAAGATGAAAATGAGAAAAGCCATATCTTAAATATCGTAACAGCGGATATTTCAAATGAGAAGTTAGATAAATATGTACAAGGTATGACTGGTAAAGAATGGTTAAAAGAAGATTTAAAAACATCAATTATTAAAGATGATGAAAATAAATCATTAACGTATCCAGCTGATAAAGTTAATAAAGCAGCATTTACACCTATTGATGATGTAAAACAAAGTCTTGATAAAGCACATACACAAAGTAGTCCAGCAAGATAAAAAAAGAAATAAAAAAATTAGCGGTTTGATTTAATTCAAATCGTTAATTTTTTGTTTTAATTGTTTCAAAAATAATTCTGTTTCATCAGGAGAACTATTTTCTAAATTAAAATATTTTTCTAGTAAAGCACCTTTTTGAATTAATCTTCTAGTGCGTAACTTTCTTTGTTTAATTTTTTCTCGTTTAATTTGTGCTTGCAAACGATTATTTTCCGCTAAGTTTTGTTTTAAATTATTTTCGTCCATAGAACATCACATATTAATAATTACTTGCTGGAGTGTTTAAATCATCATTAGGATTGTTTGAAATATTTTGATCTTCCACGTTATCTTCATTGTCATTATTGATTACAAATAAATCTGAAACAAGATTATTTTTAATTTCTTCAACGACATTCTGAATATCTTTTTTAGAGCCAATCAAATCAAAAGGAATTTCTAAAGTATCTATTAATTCTTTACCAAAATCATAATATACTTTCTCTTTTTGTTCTTGAATTTTCTTTTCTAATTCTCTTTGTTGTTGCAACATCTTTTCTATGTTTGCCATGTTTAGCACCCCTTTCATTAAATATAATATAACAGATAGCCGATTGATTTACAACAATAAGAAATCATGATAAAATTGAATTAAGAACAAGGGCGCACTTATACATCATTTTTGAAAAATGATGTCGTGCGAAATTATATCGGTTTTATCTGCCAATATGTGATTGGCAGAAACCTCGAAATTTAAAAGACCGTCCGTTTATATGTGATAAACGGACAATGTAAAATTTTGCGTAGCAAAATTAAAAGTTCGCTTCGCTCATGTATCAAAAAAATTAAAGAAAGGGGGTTAAAATAATGGCCATTTATCATTTATCTTCAACGACAATTTCAAGGGGAAAAGGACAATCAGCTATTGCTTCTGCTTCATATCGTAGTGGCGAAAAATTATATAGTGAACGGTATAATCAAACAAATTTTTATGCTAGAGAAGTTAAACCAGTTGCTTTTATTTTAACCCCTGAACATGCACCAGCATATGCGAGTAACCGTGAAAAATTATGGAATGCAGTCGAAAGAGTAGAAAAAAGAACAGACGCACAATTAGCAAGAGAATTTAATATTGCCTTACCTGTTGAATTAAATCATGCTGAACAAGAAGATTTAGTTAGAGAATATGTTCAAGAAAATTTTGTCAATCGTGGTATGGTTGCTGATGTAGCTATCCATAGAGATGACGAAAATAATCCGCACTTTCATTTAATGACTACAATCCGTCCGTTTAATCCTGACGGATCGTGGGGAAAAAAAGCAGAAATTATTTATTTACTTGATGAAAATGGTGAAAAACAAAGAACAGAAAATGGCAATTTTCGTAGTAGAAAATCTTATACAACTGATTGGAATGACAAAGAAACATTAAATGAATGGCGAAAAAATTGGGCAAATTTAACAAATCAATTTTTAGAAAGAAACGGTTTTTCAGACCGTATTTCTGAAAAGAGTAATATCGAATTAGGAATTGAAAATGAAGCAAGTATCCATGAAGGATATGTTGCTAGACAAATTGAAAAACGTGGGGAAATTTCTGAACGTTGTGAAAAAAACAGAGAAATTTCTGCACGCAATTTAGCACGAGAAGATATGCGAAAAGATGTTACTAAAGAAGAAATAAAAATAAATATCATTCATATTCTTCAAGAAGATTCAGAAGATGATAAACGAATGATTTCTGATTCATTAAGTCCAAAAGAAAAAAAAGAATTAACGAATGTAGCGAAGAACTTAAAAATCTTTGTTACCTATGACAAGCTAATTGATAAAGAAAGAATGCTACACAATTGGCAAAATAGTTTGAAGTATAATGCGATAATTCATGATACAGAAATTTCTGATAAAGATATTCAAGCAGTAGCGAATACGGCGGAAAATATTGAAAAAGGAAAAGAAATTTTTGAAAAACAATCGCAAAGAATTTTTGAAAAATACTATCCAGCGTTAGCAGAAAAAGTAAATTATAGTGCTTATTATGTTATGGCAATTACTGACCAAACAATCAAACAAGACCGAGTATTAGATGATGAAGAAATTAAAGATGTTTTACTTAATGCACGTGAAAACCACTTGAATGAAATGTTGAAACTAGTTGTAAAAAATCCTTATGTACAATCATCTGATGTCTATCTTAAAAAACTTTCTGAAAGTCATAAAGCTATCACTTCTGTTGATAAAGAACTATCAGAAAATAATATGTCGGTTAAAGACTTACCTGAACATCAACAAGAAAACTATAAGAAATGGTTGAAGAAAAGAGATTTAAATTATAAAACTGTTCAAGTTTTAGATGAATATTACAGTGAAACAATTCAATCTATTTATCCAACAGTGAATACGGAAAATATAAAATTGAAACAAAAGGAAGCCATTGCCAAAGCTATTGATTACTACGGCGGACGATATTCATTCGATAAACTTGTTGGTATTGTTCAGGAAGAACGTGTCGCTAAATTTAATTATTTAGAACGTCAACAAGGGTTAGAAATGATTGAAAAAATTTCAAATGGCGATATGGATTCAGCAACATTAGAACATATTCAAGATAATCCAAGATTAGCTGAAATCTATGAAACAGTTTCTGATCCAAATATGCGTAAAATTTTTATGGAAGAAGTTCATACCCACCATAAAGATAGTCAATTTGTAGCAACAGAGAATTTAAATAACGATTCATTTGTTCATCTTGTTGGGAAAGTTGATATTTTAGCTAGCATTGCAGAAGCTAACAATGATAACCTAAGAAGAGAACAACAAGATAAAGCAGGCGATTATATGTTTAAGAAAAAGAAAAAGAAAAAGCTTACAAAAACAGAGCAACAAGAAGCACAAAAACAAAACCAACCAAAATTATAGTTTAGGAAGATACCATGGAAAATAAAAAAAAGAAAGTATATATTACCTTTTTAAAAGATGATTTAAAACAACTAGAAGAAGAAGCAAATTATTTAGGGATTGCTAAAACAAACTATATATTTTTAATCTTATACTTAAATAGAAACAATAAATTATTAGTAAAAGATATTCAGCAATATAAAGCGCTGTTAGAGAACAATAGCAATCAGAAGAAAAACTTGTATATAGACCTAACAGCTTATTTATCGACATTACATGCTGATAAACCTAGAGATGTATATAGTTTTAATCAATATTTATCAGCACTAATTCATCTACATTTAAAACAACATACATTACCTAGAACAAACCAAAAAAGAGAAATGATTAGAAAGGGATTTACTGTACCAACCTATATATCAGAAAAATTTGATGAGATATTGGAAAAGACTGCTATATACTCAAAAACATTAATTACCTACACATTATTAACAGAAGATATTGAATATCATCAGAAAAACTATTCCAGTAATGACACTAAAAAGATTTTTTTACAATACCCAATTAACTTTGATAAATTTATACCAAATAATAAAAATCAAAAGGTTGAATTATTAGAATTTGTACTAAATAAATTTGATGAAATAATAGACTAAAGGCTTGATAAATAAGCCTTTATCTTATATAATAAAGTTGTACATAAATAATTAAAAATGTTTATGTACAACTTTCGAAGTGTAATTCATTTATAAGTTTAGCTAGTAGATTATAATAGATAAAAGTTTTGAAAGGGGGTGTTTTACTTGTTAGAACGTTATAAGCAAGAGAATTTAGAAGTAAAAATGAATAGCACTGATAGCTTAGATGAAAAAAATCGTAAGCGAGATGAAGCTATTCGTGATCAGCAAGCAGATAAGGTGATTGTGCCAAAACAGGACTTTATTCAACATGTTAGAGAACGTATTGATTTAACAAATAAAGATGAAGCAATCGAAAAACTTCAACAAATTGATTTCTCAAATGCTAATCCTAGAAACAACAGTTTTATGAATGAATTAGCATTTGCTGGGCAAAGTATAACCGAAGGATTTTTAGATGTATTTAACATTGAAGTGAATAAAGCGACTGAAAAATATAAAGCACAAAATCTTATTATTGAGCAAAAAGACGAGAACGGAAAAACAAAGGCTTTTATAGGTCAGTTTAAAGATAACCGTCTAAAGCGAGTATCACAATATTTTAAGAGCATACAAGATATTGATAATCGTATCGACAGAAAAGTTATTGAAGATGATAAACGTAGGGATCAGGAACTTGTACAACAAAAAAGAGAACAAGCACAGGCACAATCATTGAAACGAAATATTGAAGATTAAAAGGAGCATTAAAATGAAATTATCTAACTTATCAAACAAATTTAAATCAAGCACTTATGTAGCGACAATTACTGGTATTGCTAGTATGTTACCAACGACTGTATATGCAAGTAATGTGCAAGGACGTATCAATAATGCGATGTCTCAAATCCAAAGCGTACTAACAGGATTGATTGTAACAACAGGGATTGTCGTTGCCTTATTTATTTTAATTAAACGTATGCCAAGTGCTGACGATCCACAAGAAAAGAATGAAGTATATAAAGCGGTAGGACGTGTTTTAGGACTTGTAGCTATTGGAGCTGCGATTGTATGGGTAGTGCCATGGGTATATAGCTTATTCCAATAATATTGTTCCTAAGAAAGGAATATATATGAATAACAAGAAGAAATTTATATTTCCTGAAAATATTGATAGCAAATATAGCGTATTTTTAGGATTATCACTTAGAGAAATTTTGATTTATGTTGTACCAGCGGTTGTTGTGGGGCTTGTGTTTATCGCATTTCCCCCACATAGTTTTACCGCTATTATCATCAAAGTCTTTATTTCAATTATTGTCATTACAATGGTAATTGGCATTATTTCAAGTAATCCAATTAAAGATAGACCGAATGTACGATTAATTCCTTATATGAAATTAAAACGGCAATATAGTAAGCGACAAAATCTATACTTTAAGAAAGCAAAACACTACAGATAGTAGATAGGGGTATAGCATGAACTTATTTAAGTCCAAAGATAAAGAAAATACAAAAGAACTTACATTTACATGGCAACCTAGACCTATCAATAAAAAAGGCAAAGAAACAATAAATGATATGTCGCTTATTCAATCGACCTATCAAGATATTCTAATTACCAAGACAGGTTATGCTGTTGGTATGATTGAAATTTCAGGTATCAATTTAGAGTTGTTAAATGATGAAGAACAAACCGATACGTTTGATACATTCAATACATTTTTAATTAACACGTTAGGCGATTCGTCAAATGAAGTACAACAGTGGATTGATACGACTAGTCCAGTAAATATAGATGACTATTTATTAAGTTATAAAAAACGTTATCTTATGGAAGAAAATGAAGCGAAAAAACAATTAATTGCATCATATATTCAAGACCTTACACAAAAATCTAAAGCAAAGGAAATGAATACGAAGCGACATATCTTAATCGTAAAAGAAAAAATCACAGATAAATCTCTAGTATCTTTAGAAACTAAAGCACAAGATTTAAAAGATAAGATTAGAAATTATATCTCAAGACTAGAAAATAGCTTTGAACAATATGATTTACAGGCAAAACAACTATTCGCTGACGAAGTTAAACAAGTATTAAAAAATCAAATGAATTATAACGGTAAGTAAATGGAGGTTTCTATATGTTTAACCTTTTTAAAAATAAAGATAAAGAGAAAGAAATCGCTTCATCTTTAAATGAAGAATTAGAGATTGAAGAAAGTGATATTGTCCAAAACTTAGAAGAGGTGATTGATGGTAGTAACTTAGAAGAAGTCTATCCTTTTAGCTGGGAAGAATTTCCTGATCATATTGAAAGTGGTAGTAACTTTATACGTGTACTGACAATCGTCAATTATCCAAAAGTAAAAAGTGGTAACTGGTTAGCTGAATTAAAACGTAAAAAGGGTAATATCACTATTATTCAACATTTTGAAAGCTCAAATTCTTATCAAATGGTGGATTACTACAATAAAGCGATTAAAAATAAAGAAGCAGAAAAAATATCGACTTATGACCCATTGAAGAAGAAACGATTAGAAAAAGCCATTGAAACCGCAGAAATGCAAATGAGTAAATATCTTGATAGTGAAGTTACCTATGTATATCAAAGTATGTATGTCTATCTACAAGCCGACAGTTTAACAGAATTAAACACACTAACTGAAAGTGTTGAAAACACATTAATGAAGTTACAACTAAGACCAATGACCCCAACAAAAGCGATGTATCATGCTTTTTGGTCAGCTATGCCAATTGGCGAAAATTTATTGAGAGATTATGCTTACCAGCAATCTAATACAGAAGTTGCTTCATCAACTTTTCCCTTTGATGACGGAGAAATGCTTGATTTATCGCCCCATAGCGATATTGAAGGAACAAATAAAGATACGGATAGTTTGATTGCTATTAATTACCAAGATAAACGAAATGTATTGAATCAAAACATGGTTGTTATTGGTACAAGTGGTGTTGGTAAAACTACTTACATGAAAATGAAAATCATGCGATATATTGCTAAAGGTATAAAGGTATTTATTATTGACCCTGAAAATGAGTATACCGATATTGTGAAATATTATGGTGGAGATGTAGTGCATTTAAGTAGTAACGCTTCAACCATTATTAATCCACTAGAGATTTTTTCATCAACATTAATTGATGATGATGACGAGACTTTAGAAGTAACAATGGATTTACTAGTTAAAAATAAAATCCAACGTGTAAAAGGATTTTTCCAAGTTCTGAAACCTGACCTTGACCAAGTAGAAAAAAGTATTTTAGACCGTGTTTTACGAGATGTCTATCGTAATAGTGGTGTTTTACGTTATCAGAGAATAGGAGATATTAAGCATGAACAATGGCCTATATTAAGTGATGTATACACTAAAATTGAAAATCTTAAAGAAAGTGATAGTGAAAGATACGCAAAAATCCAAGATTTTTATTTTATTTTAGATAGCTATATTAATGGTGCAAATACGTTATTTAATGGAACAACCAATATCAATTTAGATAATGATTTAATTTCCTTTGATTTAAAAGCACTACAAAACGAAAGAGACAGTCAAGGTGGTGCTTATTTAAATACTTTTAGCTATTTATGGGATGAAATCACAAAAAATAGGAGTGAAAATATCAAACTATTCGTAGATGAGTTCCACTTTTTAACTCAAAATCCTGACGCTTCAACCTTTTTCTACCAAGCTTATAAACGTTTTAGAAAATATAATGCTGGTGCAATTGCTGGTACGCAACAAATCCAAGATGTTTTAGAAGGTACTATGGAAAATGGTAAAAATGTTGGACAAGCAATTATCGGTAATAGTTATACGAAAGTATTTTTTGGATTAGATAGTCAAGGTTTAGAAGATATTGAAAATAAATTAAGTGTTTCTTTTTCAGAGAAAGAAAGAAGATTACTGAAAAAGAAAAAACAAGGGGAAGCCTTAATTATTAATGGCTCAAAGCGAGCATTTAATGTTGTAACGCTCACAAATGAAGAATTAAGAATGATTGATCCGCAACAATATCAAGAGCAAAACGGTACGTTAGAAGCACCGAATTATGAAGAAGAAATCGCCATGACACCAATTGAAAAAGATGAAGCATTATCTTTTCAATTCTGAAGGAGTGAAAAATCAAAATGCGTAAAAAAAGTATCTATAATTTTGATTTTGGAACATTAACAGAAGAAACCGAAACTATTAAAATTAGCATTTCTAAAGAACAGTTTTCAAACCACCAAAAATCAGAGATTGATTCACTGATTACTAGTCAAGATGATAGATTTCTAACAATAGAAAAAATAACAGAAGATGACCAAAATTATCATTTTTATTTTAAAAAAGATACCAATCTAAAAAATGGATTGAATCTAAAAAATGAAGAATATCCTGTGAAAGTTTCCATTGCACGAGAAATTTTAAAACAAGATATTCTTCATGAATACGAGACTGATAATTTATTTATATCAATCAATCCAAGCACACTTTATTACCACCCTATGCGTACGATTAAATATACGTATGCTGGTAATCAGTATATGCCTAAGGCTAATTATACTACATTACAAATGTATAAAGCATGCGTAGCTAGTATTTTATCTAATATTCCATATGAAAAATGTTTGGCCACACCACAGGACGTAGAAAAAGAAGCCAATGAATTTATTAAAGAAATCTATGCGAAAAATAGTGTAGCAGAATTATTAACCTTTCTAACAGATAGCCAAGATTATATCGAATATGATTATATTCAAAATCGCAGTAAAGAAAAATCAAAATGGAAAACCTTATTAATCTCAACAGCAAGCATTTTAACAATCGCAGCGATTGGTAGTGTGTTAGCGATTAATTCCATTAATGATAATAACAGAGAAGCTTTAGCAAACGAATATGAAAGCACTATTGCTAGTAAAGATTTAATTATTCAAGCAAATGAACAAATGAATGACGGTGAATACGAAAAAGCCGTTGATTCTTATACAAAAGCAGAAGCTGATTTAAGTAAAGTTGCAGAAGAATTAGTAGAAAAAGGGCAATATCAACTCGCTATTGATACTGATGAAAATCAGTTAGAAAACGTGATTACTAAGCTATATCAAGAAGATGAAAAAACAGCCATTAAAGATTTAAACGGAGAACAATTATCTGATAAAGCGAAAACCAAATTAGCTGATGAACAAGCGATTGCAGATAATAATAAAAATGAAATGTTAAACATATTAAACTTCCTTGATGATGAGAATACGGCTGAAAGATTAACAGAAGCCTTTATACAGGATAATGATTTAACAAACGCTCAAAAGGTACAAGAAAAATATCCTGATAATTTAGTCATTGCAGAATTACTAGAAAAAGGCGACTTACAAAATCAAGTAAAACAATTACAAGAACGTATTCAAAACGAAAAAGATGATAAAAAGAAAAAAGATTTAGAAAATCAAGTTAAAGAAGTTGAAGAACAGTTAGGCAATTTTAATTAGGGGGATATGCAATGAGTGCAATTGCAAGTAAATTAGCACAGGGTTTCTTAGCTAGAAATTGGAAAAAAATAGCAGCGTTCATTGCATTTATAATTCTAAGTTTTGTAATTTTAATTGCAACGATACTAGCAATGTTTAACCAGCAACAAAGTTCTATTGGTGCTTACGGTACAGGACAAGTACCGCAGGCGGTTAGACAGTACGAAGAGCCAATAAAAGAAGAGTTAGCAAAATATGGTCGGCAGGATCAGATTAACGTAGTTTTAGCGATTGTAACACAAGAGAGTGGCGGTACTGCTTCAAAAGATATTATGCAAGCAAGCGAAAGTTTAGGCTTACCACCGAATACAATTCAAGACCCAAAATATTCTATTAAAATTGGGGTTAAATATTTTGATGAAGTTTTAGACCAAGCTGAAAGTGCTGGTGTAGATGTAGATACCGCTATTCAATCTTATAACATGGGAAATGGTTACATCAGTTTTGTTTCGCAAAATGGGGGTAAACATTCAAAAGAGTTAGCACAACAATTTTCTAATCAAATGAAAAGTCGATTAGGTTGGTCTGTATATGGCGACCCTAATTATGTTGATAATGTAAAACGTTATATGGGTGGTGCTACCAATGGAAATGTAGTTGTAATAACAGGAGACGGTGAATTACAAAGTCCATACGCTGGAAACGATAAGAGTACCTATATTACAACATCAGAATTTGGCGGTCGTATAGACCCCATTTCAGGAAAGAGTTCATTACATGGGGGTACTGACCTAGCACCCTTAGGCGGTGCGAATTTACCTATTGGAAGTGCAGAAAAAGGTGTCGTTATCTTTAGTGGATTTAGTCCAAGTGGTGGGAATATGGTGCAAATTCAACATGAAAATGGCTTAATCACCGTTTATATGCATATGGTAAGCACACCAATCGTTAATCAAGGTGAAACCGTTGAAAAAGGACAAATATTAGGGAATACAGGAACGTCAGGCTATTCTACTGGTATTCATTTACATTTTGAAGTACATGAAGGTCAAGGAAATAAAGTCAATCCAAGAAATTATGTTCAATTTTAAAGGAGAAGAAATGATGAAAAAAGTCGGTATTTTATTGATAACTTCATTGATGTTAGGTGCTTGTGCAAGTACCAGCCAAAACGAAGAAAGTGCTTCAAACGCTAGTTCAGAAACTACTACATCACAAACAGACAATAGTTCATCAGTTAAAGCGAAAGAGCAGGAAGAAACAGAAAAGAAAACACAATTTATTGCAGAAGCGTTTAGTACATTACTCAATTATGACAATGATACTTATAACGAACGGAACAGTAAAATTGACCAATACTTTACACAAGAAACCTTAGACGGACTAATAGGTTATGAACATTTAGATGATACGACACAATATGTAAGTACCATTGAAATTACAGATTATTATCAAAATGTAGGTGATAATAATCGCTTTGTCCTTACTGCTGATACTACTTTTCAGGTAGATGAAAATCAACCAACTGAATTGACAAATATTTATGAAATTCAATTAATTGAAAAAGACGGTCAATATTTAATTGAAAGTGTCGAAACGACACCGAAGCCACAACAAACAATGATACCTTAGGAAAGGGATATATATGAGTGATAAATCAAAATCAATTTTAAAGAAAATATTTTGGATTTTACTTAGTTTTATTCTATTAGAAATATTAGTTACCATGATTGTTTATCTAGTTACACTACTAGATACCTATAATATTGTAACCTTATTTACTACCGACCAATTAGCACAATCTAATAAAACATTATTTACTAGTTTACCTACAATCATTAAAGGTTATATAGCGGAACGAAACAAGCTATTTATGATTGGTACAGTAATTGCCTTTATTTATGCATTAGTCTTAAATAAAGGGAGATTGAAATCAGACGGTTGGGAAACTGAAAATCGCAATACGTATCATGGATCAGCTCGCTGGGCAACACCAAGTGAAATCTTTGATAAACAGAATTTTATGAAGCAACCAAAGAATAATGTATTAAGCGAGTTTGAACAGTCCTTGAAATATCAATCAGAAAGGAATGATTAATTTGACAGGTACTATCTTAGGAAAATTAGGTAAAGATTATATTATTCAACCAACCGAAAGTAAACCGAATCGAAACATTATGATTATGGGCGACCCGGGTTCTGCAAAAACGCAAGGTTTCGTTATTACAAATGTTCTAAATGAAACCGAAAATAGTATTGTTGTTACTGATCCAAAAGGTGAAGTTTATGAATATACCGCCGACTTTAAGGCACGACAAGGTTATGAAGTGCATGTTATCAATTTTTCAAAAATGAACCACTCTGACCGATATAATCCATTAGACTATGTCAATTCTGATACCGAAGCTACGAATGTGGCGACTAAAATTGTTGATAGTGCAAACAAGGACGGCAAGAAAGACGTATGGTATTACTCACAACGTTCTTTACTGGCAGCTTTAATTTTATACGTCAAATTGGAAGAACACCCTAAAAATCGTAATATGAAAGGTGTCGTATCATTTCTACAAAATCATCAAGAAGCACAAAATGATAAAGAAGAAAGTCAGTTAGATAACGCATTTCTACAATTAGATATAACTCACCCAGCAAGAAAACTATATGAATTAGGCTATAAAAAATCTCGTGGCGATATGAAAGGCAGTATCATTGTATCGTTACTAACAACGATTTCTGATTATATTAATGAAACAGTTGCCAACTTTACTAGTTTTTCTGATTTTCACTTACAAGATGTAGGTGAAAAGAAAATCATGCTATACGTGATTATTCCTGTAATGGACAAGTCTTGGGAAGGCTTAACAAATATCTTCTTCTCACAATTATTCGACCAATTATACGAAGGTGCTTCAAATAATCACGCAAAACTTAAAAATCCAGTTAATTTTATTTTAGATGAGTTTGTAAACTTAGGTAAATTTACCAACTATGAAGAATTTCTAGCCACATGTCGTGGATATGGTATTGGTGTTGCGACAATTATTCAAACCTTAACACAACTTCAAGACCGTTATAATAAGGAGAAAGCAGAAAGCATTTTAGGTAACTGTGCCGTACAAATCTGTATGGGTGCTGGTAACAATACAACGGCAGAATACTTTTCTAAATTATTAGGTAAAGCTACCGTTAAAGTAGAAACAGAGAATAAATCATCATCTAAAAATACTGACCAAAAAGGAAATTCAAGTAGTCATTCTGAAAATGAGAGCTATTCAGCAAGGGATTTAATGACCGCTGGAGAGATAAAAAGTATGGAAACTGATACACAACTTATTGTATTTTCGAAAAAACCACCATTAAAAACGCAAAAAGCTTATCAATATGAAATATTTCCAAATCCTGATGTTTTATTAACCCAAAATGACTATCAAAACCATGAAGACCCTAAACAAACTGAAAAATTTAATCAGTTAGTGAATGAATTTGAATCTAAAGCAATAGAAAATGAAGAAAAGAAACAAGAACGACTAGCAATTATGCAACAAGAAAAAAAGGAGAAAGAAGAAAAAGAGAAAAAAGAAAAGGACGATAATGCACTTAATCATTACCTAGAAGATGATGTAGAAGAAGATGTTTAAAAGAAAGGACGTGAACAAATGAATATAGAAGAAAAAATAACTGATATGGTTAATGGTTGGGTTGAAAATTTTATTGATGTATTTGTTGATATGATTTCAAATATTGTTTTAAACTATGACGGTTTAGCTGGAACAGCTTTAACGGCACATACTTTATTTGTAGGGTTTTCAGCAACTTTATTAGTAGTTATTGCCTTATTTCAAGTCATTCAAATGTTAATTAGTGAAGCAGACGGTAGTCGTGAAGCTAATATTGCAAGTCTTTTGGTGAATACTGTTAAAAGTGGTATCTTCCTAGTTTTAGCACCTTTACTTGTTTCTACAACTATGCAAGTTTCCAAGATTTTTACCGATTATTTTTTTGGAGATATTGGTAGAACATTAAAAGACGGTATAAAAGAGGTCATAGGTGATAGCTTCACCAATGCTTTTAGTAATTCTGGTGCATGGACATTTTTATTAAGTATTTTCATTTTAATTGTTCTAGGTTTCTTCATTTTTAAAGTATCAATGGAGCAAGTACAATTATTCTTCAATGAAATCATTTCGCCTATTGTTGCAGTTTCAATCGTATCAGAGGATCACGATATGTTGAGTTCGTGGAGTAAAGATTTAATTAGCCACGCTTTAACAATTATTACATTAGTCCTATCAATAGCCTTGTTTACAGAAGCCTTATTTAATCGGAATAACTTAGATACTTGGGCGCAAATCACAATGATAATTGGAACAGGAGCATTAGTTATTTCAGGTCCAACTATCATTAAAAATATTCGTTATAGTTCAGGGGTGGCACGTGGCGGACAATCCGCTGGTCGTATGGTAGCTTCTCGATTATTGAGAAAATAGACAACAGATATAAGGAGTAAACATCATGAAAAATATCAAAAAAATTATCTTTACAATCTTTAGTTTCTTTATAGTATCTGCATGTTCTAATCCGTCAGTAAAAGAAGATTTACAAGAAAATAATTGGGAATTTGTACAAAGCGACGGAGTTACTGGAGAAATTAAGTTTTCAAACGACTTAGTAGTTTTTACAGCAAAAGATTTACCAATATCTGATAATTTCAATTATCAACTAAATGATGAAGAAACAGAAATTACCATGACGAAAAAATATACACCTGCTTTTTCAGACGAAGAAAAAACTAGAGAAATAAAATATTCTATTAAAAAAAATGACGGTGAATATACTTTAAATCTTATAAGCGATAATTTAGATAATTATGAAGATGGCTTTACAATTACATTAATCCCTAAAGAAGTAGAAAGTGCAAATGAGAACTAGTAATAAAAAGAAAACGGCTAGCAGTCGCATTGCTAGCCGTTTATAGAAAGGATTGTTATATATGAACAACACAGTTATTTTAGCCGAAAAACCTAGTCAAGCACAAGCCTATGCTGAATCTTTTGATACACAACAACGAAAAGATGGTTATTATATTGTTTCAGGAAATGGTTTCAATGAAGCAATTATCACTTATGGGTTTGGTCATTTAGTATCTTTATATGACCCACAAGAATATCAAGAAGAATGGAAAAATTGGCATTTAGATAATTTACCAATTTTTCCAACAGAATATAAATTTAAAGTAACTAAAGATAAAAGGAAACAATATAACATTGTTAAAGGACACCTAGATAAAGCGGATAACATTATTATCGCAACTGATACAGACCGAGAAGGTGAAGCCATTGCACGATTAATTATCCGCTTATCAGGCAATGATCATAAGCCTATTCAACGGTTATGGATTAATTCGCTAGAAAAAGATGAAATTCAAAAAGGATTTCAAAATCTTAAAAATGGAGAAGATTATTACTCTAGTTTCGTTGAAGCTGAAACTAGACAAATTGCTGACTGGCTTGTGGGTATGAATTTAACAAGATTGTATACCTTACAAATGCAAAAAAATGGTATGGACGGTGTATTTTCAATTGGACGTGTACAAACACCAACCCTATTTTTAATCTACCAACGGCAACAAGAAATTGAAAATTTTGTCAAAAAATCTTTTTTTGAATTATACGGATATTTTGCTAATCAAAAAGGTAACTATATTGGTAAATATAAAAAACGTTTTGATAGTGCAGAAGAATTAGAAGTATTTAAAGATGAAAATCAATTAAAAGATGATATTGAAGCAATCATTACTGATGTAAAAAAAGAAGAAAAACGTACATACGCACCCAAACTATTTAGTTTATCGGATTTACAATCCGAAGCAAATAAACGCTTTAATTTGAGTGCCAGCGAAACTTTAAAGGTAGCACAAGGTTTATACGAAAAGAAATATACTAGCTATCCTAGATCAGATAGCAACTACATTGGTAGTCCTGAATTTGCTTATTTAAAAGGTAATTTAAATAACTATTTAAATCTAGCAAATAAAGCAATTGCCGAGCCACAACTGGAAGAAAATAAACGATACGTCAATAGTGCTAAAGTCGCTGAACACTATGCGATTATTCCTACCAAAACAATACCTGAATTAGATAAATTAAATGATACTGAACGTAAAATTTATGAATTAATTTTACTTAGAACAATCGCTATTTTTGAAAAACCTTATCGCTATGAAGAAACAACTATTTTAACAAATGCGAATGGTATTGAGTTTAAAACGACTGGAAAAGTGGAATTAGACAAAGGTTTCAAACGTATTTTATCAGATAGTAAAGAAGATAAAGATGATAAAGAAGTATTACCAGCAGTTGCTAAAAGCGATACAGTTACCGCTAATTTTGAAACAAAACAAGGCGAAACAAAGCCACCAAAACCTTACACCGAAGGTACGCTTTTAACCGCTATGAAGAATGTCGGAAGAACATTAGAAGAAGAAAATGAACAAGATATATTGAAAGAAACAGAAGGTATCGGTACAGAAGCGACAAGAGCTAGTATAATCGAAAATATCAAAAATAAAGGGTATGTGAAATTAGAGAAAAAATACCTGAAAGTAACTGAAAAAGGGATTACCTTATGTGAAGTCATTAAGGAAGATCCGATTGCTAATGCTTCAATGACAGCCAAATGGGAAAAGTACCTGAACAAAATTAAAGAAAAACAAGGCACACAAGAAGCTTTTATTGATAGTATAGAACGGTTTATTGAGCATACAATGGAAACCGTACCTAATAATTTTGATAACAGCAATATCCAACAACATGCAAAAAAAATAATGAACAACAAAATGATTGGTACTTGTCCTAAATGCCAACATCATATTGTCGATAAGGGAAAATTTTATGGTTGTGATGATTATCCAAATTGTAAATTTACTTTACCTAAAAAATGGAGTGGTAAAACAATACCAAAAGGTAACGTTCAACAATTGCTGGAGAAAGGTATCACATCAGAAATTAAGGGATTTAAGAGTAAAAAAGGCAAAGCCTTTAGTGCTAAATTGAAAATTGTTGAAAATAAGGTAACTTTTGACTTTGACAAATAAAATAGAGGCTGACAGGACGATTTAGAGCCATTTTAAAAGGATTAGGTGGTCAATCATGTATGTCTGACCTACAAATAAAAAGATTAAAACAATAGGAAAGCACTTGGTAAGTATATCAAGTGCTTTTTTCCGTTCGATTTTACTATCCAATATACCGCTTAACGTTCCTTAATCATTTTAGTGTGCTAAGGGCTTTGCTTTTACGGTTATAGTTACGTTCAAAAAAGACGGCAAGGGTAAATGCACGATCATAGATCGCCCTTGCAGCTTTTTTATCTCTCCACTGTTTTATAACCAAGCAAACCACCATAAGCACACTGAAAAAATAATTAGGAACTAAAGCGAAGTGCGTATCTTGAATAAATCTTCACTCGATTTTAAAAGATTAAGCAACCAGCCAAAGCGCCTAAAAAAATAATTTTTTAAAAGAAAGGAAGTAATTTAAATGACTACAATTTTAAGCGACTACAATAAATCTAACCTAATTGAATTACTAAACACCAATCACCAAATTATCGTTGTTCATGGCGACGATATTGATGATTACTACACCGATACTTGCTATGACATTATTTTCATAGATTACTATGATGATGACGACTTAATTTATGACGGCCAAGAAATATGGCGTAGCGATAGCATTTATCTTGTAAAGAGCTATCAAGATGAAATTGAAAACCGTATAGAAAAAGGACAAGAGCTGATATTTGTTAATAAAGAAAATGATATATCATTTTCAGATTCTATTTTAACTTATTACTACTTATTTAATTATACTAGTGAAGCATTTCACGTGTCGTCTCCAACAGTCACTAGGATTCTACTGAAAGCTGGTGAAGGACTATCACCAAAAGGAAACTATCTGCCTAGTAACCTTGGTATAGATGAGTTTAAAT